>NZ_JAMYRK010000069.1:0-28854 GCF_040321335.1 Mesorhizobium sp. M0437 | reverse complement strand
GTGTCCGCCGCTCCGCTAAACACGGGGGCTGCGCGGCGGACACGCCGACGTCAACGCAATGCCACGCCATTTTGCAGAACTTGACGCACACAACTCGGGCACGAGCGATGTTGGTGACACCACGCCAGCATCAGGCCCTGCTTGCAATCAAAGGGTTCCCCGGCGGAGGGCCAGTGACCATTGGCGACCTCGCGGAGCGCCTGCGCATCCGCCATCACAGCGCAGTGGAATTGGTCAACCGTCTTTGCGAAGCCGAGCTCGTCGCGAGGGACCACGACGAGGAGGACCACCGCCGCGTGCTGCTGCGGCTGACCGAGCGCGCCGACGACAGTCTCGCCGATCTGTCAGCCGCTCATCTCGACGAACTCGGGCGGATCGAGCCGATGCTGAAGCGCTTGCTTGCTGGACGCGACACATATGGGATGCGCCGTCACCCGCCATTCAACGATTTCAGCAGATCGTCGATCGACGAGGGATCGAGCTTGAGCTTTGGCGGGGGCTGCACTGGCGGTGGCACGTTGTTTGCGGCCGGTGGCGCCCGTTCCGCGCGCTCCGCCGCGGCCTTGCGTTCGGCGTCGAGCCTTGCCTTCTCTTCCGAGGCGATCCGCAACGCCTCTTCCGCCCTCTGGCGTTGCTGTTCTTCGGCCTGCGCTGCTTCCTCGGCAGCCTGTTGCGCCGCCTTGGCTTTGGCTTCGGCATCCGCTGCGGCCTTTGCAGCCGCCTCGGCTTTCGCCCTGGCCTCGGCTTCGGCTTTCGCCGCTGCATCCGCCTTTGCCTTGGCTTCAGCCTGCGCCCTGGCCTCCGCTTCGGCGTGGGCCTGCGCCTCAGCTTCGGCCTTTGCCTTGGCGTCCGCTTCAGCTTTCGCTTTGGCCTCAGCCTGCGCCCTCGCCTCCGCATCCGCCTGTGCCTTGGCGTCCGCTTCAGCCTTCGCCTCGGCTTCGGCCTTTGCCTTGGCGTCGGCCTCGGCCTTCAGCCGCGCTGCTTCCTGTTGCCTGCGCAGTTCCTCCGCCGCTCTTTCACGCTCGGTTTGCAGCGCAGCGTAGTAGCGCACCTCACGCCGCAGCCTTTGTTTCTCGAGCAGTGCGGCTTGCATGGCTTCGACCCGCTGCTGCTCCTTTTCCAGCGCACGCTGGGTCAGGAACTGTGCCAGCGGCTCGCTGTCGAACTGCCGTTTGGTGGCGCCAAACGGCCCGTCGACGCTGAAATTCAAAATCGGTTCGGAGCCGACCAGCGCCTCATTGCCGGGCCGGTAGGCGATCTCGCCCTTGGCATCGACGGTGCTGGTGTTCAGATCGGCGGTGATGTCGGCGGACAGCGTCGCGCCCGGGCTTTCGAATTTGACCGGCGGCGCCCTTAGCGTGCCGCCGGCGATGGTGAAGGCAATATCGGTGTCCTGCGCCGGAAAACTGCCCGCCGCGGCGATCTGCGGCACAAAGCCGGCGGTCTTCGACGCGTCGATATCGCGCCCTATCGCGTCGGCCTTGGCAATGAATGCGCCAAAGGCATCGGGATTGAAGCCGGCAATAGTCATGCCCTTCAGCGTCGCCGTGCCGGAACCGGACAGCGCCGCAACCATCGCGTCGACCGATTTGCCGCTGGTCGAAAGCGCCGTCGAGAACTCGCCGCTTCCGCTGATGCCGGCCTCCGGCAGCACGGCTACCAGATCGGCGCCGGCGAGTTTCATCTGACTGGAGAAAAGCCCGGTGCCGTCATTGTTCTTGAGCTCGAACAGGCCACTCAACGCGCCGCCGAGGAACTTTGCCTTGAGGTCGGAAACGCGGATGCCCTCCTGGTCGAGCTGCAGCGACAGCGCAGCGTTATAGGCGGTGGCAAGCGGACCGGCGGCAAGCGACGCCGCCGTCAGATCGAGATCGGCGGTAAATGGCAGACTGGATTTCTGGCTGAACGGTGCCGTCGGCCAGGTCCTGTCGTTGACAAGGAAGGCCTGGTCGCCGAACAGCATCACCGCCATCGGATCGAGGTCCAGCTCGTCCAGCGACAGCGCGCCGGCAAGATGCGGCAGCCCCTCGTTGATGTCGATATTTACGTCACCGGAAACCGCCGCTTCGTTGACGGCGCCGCTGAGGCCGCTCAGCACCAGGAGACCATTGCCGTAATCGGCATCGGCTGCAAGCGACGTCGACATGCCGGTGCCCATGCCGGGCAGGCCGACGCCGGTCGTCATCAGCCATGGCTCGATGTCGGCCGTTTCAAGGCTGACCTTGCCCTTGGCGGCCGCGCCTTGAGGCGTGTCGGCAATTGTCCCGTCGAAACCAGCTTTGAAGTCGTTGCCGGCCAGGCTGAAGCGTGTCGCCAGGCCGCCGCCAAGCGTGCCTTTGGCCGAGACCTCGGTAGTCGCCTCGCCAAGCATGCCGAGTGGCAGCGCCGGCAGACCGTAAAGCGCCAGAAGCGCGGTGGCGTCGGCGTTCCTTGCGTTGAAGGTCAGCGTCACCGGCGCTTCGAGAGGCCGGTCGAGCGCCCCTTTGCCGGACAACGACGCCGAAAAGGCCGAGCCACCGGCCTTGCCCTGTGCGCTCATTGCCAGTCCAGTCGTACCGTCGCCATTGTCTGCGGCACTCGTGACCGCATCGATACGCGCATCCTGGAACAGCTCGGGATAGGCAGCAGCACGCTCCGCCAGGCCCTTCAGCACTGCATTGTCGGGATAATGCTGGACGGCGACGTCGATCAGCGGCTTGAGGTCGACGGCGACCACCGAGGCGTCGAGCTTGCCGGTCGGGCTCGCCGGGAAATCCTTGATTCGACCGGTAGCGCTGATCGAGGCGCCGGCAAGTCCGCCGACCGACAGGCGATCGATCTCAAGCAGCCCATCGCGCAATCTAAGCGCGGTGTCGACGCTATCGGCGGTCAACCCGCCGGCGCTGACCGGCCCGGCCTTGATCTGGAAATCGAGGTCGCGGTCGGAAAAGCGGTTGGCGCCCTTGTCGCTGACGAAGATCGAGGCGAAGGCGGCGAGCCCGTCGACATCGAGTTCGCCACCTTCCAGTTGCATCAGCACCGATGGCCTTGTGTCGTCGGGCTGGCTGGAATCGATGCGGCCGGAGAACTTCGCCTTGCCGAGGATGAGTTCGAGATCGCTGAAGGCCTGGTGCTTCTCGCTCAAATCCACCTTGGCCTTGAAGCCGGCGGCCGGCAAGCGGCGGATCGCCTCGTCGACGTCCTTCGACAGCCATGCGGCGAAGCCGGAGGGCTGCGCCACCGCCAGAAGCAGCGATCCGGTGAAACCGAAATGGTCCTCGACGCTGACCATGCCGTTGGCTTCCAGCTTGGCGCGGCCGGGCAGCGTGGCGGCCAGCGATTTTACCGCCCAGCCGCCCTCGGCTGGCTCGGCGGACAGGTGCACGTCGCGAACGGTGGTATCGCCTGCCACCACCGCCGGCAGTTTCACCTCGACCGTGCCCGGTATGGTCGGCTTCGGCAGGTCGAGCAGCGCCTGCTCCAGCGCCGCCACCCGCTCGGACAGCGTCAATCCGGCACCGGCCGCCGCCCCCACGGCCTCGTCGAACTGCACCTGCGCGCCATCGGCCTCGATCGAGAAATGCGGCTTCAGCCCAAGGTCGACCGCAGCCTTGCCGTCGGCAGTGTAGGGATTGTCGCGCGGCCCGGTCTCGAAGCGGAATTCGTCGACGCCGAGCTTCTGGTGGTCGAGCGAAAACTTGCCGTTCAGCCTGAAGCCCGGGTCCGGTTTGCCGGCGCTGACTTTCAGCGCCTCGCCGCCGGTGCCCAGCTGCCGCGCCGCAGTCTGGTCTGCGCCCGATATCTTGAACTGGCCCGAATAGACGGCGGCGCCCTCGACGAGGCCCACATTGCCGTCGGTCTCGATGACCAGCGGATAGGCGTCCGGATCGGCCTTGAGCCTGAGCCGCATTTGCCCGTCCGGTTCGGCCTTGCCGGTGGAAGCGGCGATCGTCGTCCGCAACCCGTCCAGCAACAGCGAGCCGTCCAGCCGCCAGGGGCCGGCCAGCGACTTGGCCGAGATCGTCGAGTTGATCTCGGAAATAAGATGGCTGCGCCCGCCAGCGGCGTGGCTGAGCGCGATCTGTCCTTCCGTCACCGTCAGCTTCTCGATGGAGATCTGGCCGGGATCGAAGGGCGAGGACGGCCGTATCGTCCAGTCGACCGTGCCGTCGGCGGCGATGTCAATCGTCGCCTTCGGCCTCACCAGGCGCATGTCGAAGATCAGCACCTCGCCGCGCAGGAATGGCGCGAGTTCTGCATCCATCGAAAAGGTTTCGACGGTCATCGCCGGCTGGCCGTTAGGGCCACCGGCAACGGCGACGTTGGAAAAGGTCACCGAGGGGAACGGCAACAGCCTTGCCGTCGCATCGCCTCGCACGGTCACCTTGCGGCCCAGGACGGCACTGGCCTCGCGCTCGAAATCGGCACGGTAACCTGTCCAGTCGACAAAGTACGGCACCACCAGCGCCGCACACAGCACCAGCACGAGAAGCCCACCGAAGATCACGAACAGGCGTGCGAGCATGAACTCCTGGATAGTTGATAGTAAAGTCAGTGGCACTCTACCCGCATCAGCGTGTCGATAAAGAGGCAAATCGGGGCGCGGCAGCGGCCTGATGTCAGTCCTTTCCCGGCAGTATCTTCCCCGGGTTCATGATGTTCAGCGGATCGAGCGCCTGCTTGATCGTGCGCATGATGTCGACGCCATGGCCGAGCTCATGCCGCAGGAAGCCGATCTTGCCTTGCCCTATGCCGTGCTCGCCAGTGCAGGTGCCGTCCATGGCGATGGCGCGCATATTGAGCCGCGCCACGAATTTTTCGGCCAGTGCGATCTCTTTCGGGTCATCCACGTCCATCAGCACCAGCACATGGAAATTGCCGTCGCCGGCATGGCCGACGATCGGGGCGATCAGGCCCATCTCGGCGATATCCGCCTCGGTCTCGGTGACGCATTCGGCAAAGCGCGAGATCGGCACGCAGACATCGGTCGACAGGCCCTTGGCGCCCGGCCGCAGCGTCAGCGACGACCAGTAGGCATCGTGCCGGGCTTTCCACAATTTTGTCCGCTCTTCGGCGACGCTGGTCCACAGGAACGGACCGCCGCTATTTTCCTCGGCGATCATGCCGAAGGTCTCGGCCTGTTCGGCGACGCTGGCATCGCTGCCGTGGAACTCGACGAACAGGCACGGGCTCTCCGGATAGTCGAGCTTCGAATAGGTCTTCATCGCCCGCATCTGCAGCGCGTTGACCAATTCTATGCGCGCCACCGGAATGCCCATCTGGATGGTCGCGATCACCGTGTTGCACGCCGCCTCGAGGCTGGGAAACGGGCAGACGCCGCCTGAAATCGCCTGTGGAATGCCCTGCAGCTTCAAGGTCAGCTGGGTGATGATGCCAAGCGTGCCTTCCGAACCGATCAGCAGCCGCGTCAGATCATAGCCGGCCGAGCTTTTCTTGGCGCGCTTGCCGGTCGTCACTGCTTCCCCGTCGGCCATCACCGCCGTCAGCGACAGGACGTTCTCGCGCATCGTGCCGTAGCGCACCGCGTTGGTGCCCGACGCACGCGTCGCCGCCATGCCGCCGAGCGAGGCGTTGGCGCCCGGGTCGATCGGAAAGAACAGGCCGGTGTCGCGCAGATGCCGGTTGAGATCCTCGCGCGTCACGCCGGGCTCGACGGTGCAGTCGAGGTCCTGCGGATTGACCGCAATGATGCGGTTCATGCGTGACGTATCGAGCGAGATGCCACCGCCCGGCGCATTGGTGTGGCCTTCCAGCGAGGAACCGACGCCAAAGGCGATCACCGGCACGCGATGTGCCGCGCATGCGCGCACGATCTCCTGCACCTCCTCCGTCGTCTCGGCAAAGGCGACGCCGTCCGGCGCCTGCGTCGGGATATAGGTCGTGGTGTGCGCGTGCTGGGCGCGGATCGCCTGGCCGGTCTGGAATCGCTCGCCGAGCCGCTGCTTGAGGATGCCGAGTACGGCGGCAATGCCTTCTTCGTTGCGCTCGACCGGATTGAGGTCGCTTAGAGCCATCGATTCCTCCGCGAATGGACCAGCGTCCACCCTTGTTCTGCATCTACGGATGCGTAGTCTCACCAACCACGCTCTGTCCAGTCCACGCTCATCCCGGCATGACGAGAAGGAAGTTTCCGATGCCCATCCCCGCCCCTTTCGTCTCCCGCGCCATGGACATCGAGGAGGCCTGGATCGACTACAACGGCCATCTCAACATGGCCTACTACAACGTGCTTTTCGATCGTTGCTCCGACGAAGCCTTCGAGATGATGGGGATGGGGCCGGATTATGTGAAAGAACGACGGCTGACCATCTACACGGCGGAAGTCCATGTCTGCTACGTCCAGGAGTTGCATCTCGACCACAAGGTCACGGTCTCGTTCCAACTCCTCGACCATGACGACAAGCGGCTGAGGGCCTATCAAGAAATCCGCCATCTCGACGGCTGGCTTGCCGCCACATCCGAAACGCTGTCGCTGCATGTCGACATGGCTGGCCCGAAGGTGGCGCCCTTCCCCGCCGACGTCCTGGCCAGGGTGGAAGCGATGCGCGCCGCCCATGCTGCCCTGCCGATGCCGGAGCGCGCCGGCCGCTCGATCGGTATTCGTCGTAAGTCGGCTTGAACCACGGTCCAACCGCCGTTAACCTTACCGAGGTTTTAACGTGAACAAGCCGAATTGAGACGTTGAACGACTCAGCGCGGCGTTGGAAAACCGTCCGCATCGAATTGCGATACGGGCGGCGGAGCAGCAGCGGTTCGGGGAACGTGCATGAAAACCGATATCAAGGTCGAGGCGGACAGGCTGGCGGCTGATCCACGCATCACCGACTATGATTTCTGGCGCTCGCTGAAGAACCTCAATAACGAGATCTTCCACATCGCCAACAACAACGAGCCGATCCCTTTCGCCATGATCCGCTGGCGCGCCATCCTGAAGCAGGCGCGGATGAAACGCGGCCACGCCTGAACGGTGGGGGAAGAAACAGACCGGCCGTCCGGTTTGCATTTCTGATGATGTGCTGACGAACGATCCCAAGCGTCACAGCTGGCGCTTCACCGCCCCCAGCGGCGATCGCGGCACCACGGGCGACGACTGGATGATCGCCGTATTGGTCATCGCGAACGGAATGATCCGGTCGATCACCCGTTCGAGCTCGGCCACCGAGCCGACATGCGCCAAAGCGATGAAACAGTCCTCGCCGGTGACCCGGTCGCATTGGGCGATTTCCGGTAGGTCGCGGATGATTTCGGCCACGACAGCCAGTTGCCCCGGCACCGGCCTGATCCGCAGCCATGCCGACAGCTTCATGCCGAGCGCGGCCGGATTGATACGCACCGTATAGGCCTCGATCACACCGCTTTCCTGCAGCCGCTTGATGCGCTCGGCAACGCTCGGCGCCGACAGGCCGACCGACCGCGCCAATTCGGCGGTGCTGGTGCGCGCGTCCTTTTCCAGCAGGCGCAGAATTTTCAGGTCCGCCGGATCCAGATCGCTATTTTCATTTCGAAAGCGTTTCAGCGGAATACTCCTTGCTTTCGGAAAGGAAATGGCCGAAATGCCCGGCAATTATCCATATCAATGGCAACAATCGCCTGCGATACTGATCCCATGCAAGATCGGACGCAAGCCCCCGCAGCAAGTCCGGCACTCGCCGGCCCCGCCTTTACCCTGGCAAACGCGGTCCCGCCGCATCTCTGGTTCGGCGTCAGCGCCGTGTTCCACTATCTCGGACCGGCCTTCGCGGTGCTGCTTTTCCCGCATGTCGGCGTGCTCGGCATGGCTTGGCTGCGCATCGCCACCGCGGCACTCGTCTTTGCCCCATTGACCCGGCCATGGGCGGTCTTCGCCCGCGCCGATCGCTCGACGCAGTTGCTGCTTCTGGCCTTCGGCGCCTGCCTTGGCGTGATGAACTGTTCTTTCTACCTGGCGCTCGATCGGCTGCCGATCTCCCTGGTGGCAGCGATCGAATTCGTCGGCACGATCGGCGTCGCGCTTGTTGGCCTCAGAAGCCCGCGCAATCTCGCCGCCCTCGCAATCGCTGTCGCCGGCACCCTGCTGCTAATCGACGTCAAATGGTCGAGCGATCCCGTCGGCCTGTTCTGGGCCTTCCTCAACGGCACGCTGTTCGTTGGCTACATCGTTCTTGGCCACCGCGTCGCGCGCGCCGGCGCTGGTGACGGCATCGCCGGGCTGGGTGCCGCCATGGCGGTCGCCCTTCTCGTCGTTCTGCCGATCGGTTTCGCCGATGCTCTGCCGGCTTTCTCGGCGCCGCCGCTGCTGCTTGCGGCGGTCGGCGTCGGCATCTGCTCGTCGGTCATTCCCTATATTTGCGACCAGCTTGCCATGTCGCGGCTGCCGCGCTCCAGCTTCGCGCTGATGCTGTCATTGCTGCCGGTCACCGCAACGTTGATCGGCGTCATCGTGCTGCGGCAGGTGCCGAGCCTCACCGACTGCCTTGGCATCGCCCTGGTGGTGGCCGGCGTGGCGTTCCATAAGCCGGCGCCGGACTGATCAGGCCAGCTTCTCCTTGAGGAAAGCGATCGTCCGGCCCCAGGCGAGGTCGGCCGCCTTCTTGTCATAGCGGGCCGCCGACGTGTCGTTATTGAAGGCATGGTTGGCGCCTTCATAGACATAGACCGAGTATTCGACATGAGCCGCGTCGAGTGCCTTCTTGAAGGCATCGATACCGGCATTGGTGCGGGTGTCGAGCCCGGCATAATGCAGCATGAGCGCGGCCTTGATCTTCGGCACGTCCTCGGCCTTTGGCTGCATGCCGTAATAGGCGACGGCGGCGGCGAGGTCCGGCGCGTTGACGGCCAGCATGTTCACCGTGCCGCCGCCCCAGCAGAAGCCGACGGCGCCGACCTTGCCGTTGCCGTCCTCGTAGCCTTTGAGGTAGGCGACGGTTGCCACGGCATTGGCGGCGACCTGTGCTGGATCGAGCTGGGAAAACAGGTCACGTGCCCTGTTTTCATCGTCCGGCGTGCCGCCGAGCGATGTCATGAAGTCCGGCGCAAGCGCCACGAACCCTTCCAGCGCCACGCGCCGCGCCACATCGCGAATATGCGGGTTGAGACCCCTGTTCTCGTGCACCACGATGACCGTGCCAAGCTTGCCGGTCTGCTCCGCCGGCCTGACCAGATAGCCCTTCATCTCGCCGGCGCTGCCGGGATAGCTGATGTCCTCGCCTTTCACACGCGGATCGTCTTCCGCCACGATTGCCGCCTGGGCCGAGTTCGCCGCCAGCAGCGGCGCGATCGCGGCAGCTGCCGCACCCGATCCGGCAAGCCTGGTCAATTGCTCCATGAAGCGCCGCCGGTCGAGCGTCAGATGCGTGTATTCGTCATAGGCGTCGATCATCGCCTGGGTAATGACAGGCTCGGCGGCAATGGGTCCGGCAGGTGTTGTCATGGCGCGCTCCTCGTCGGCGCCCCCCGCGGCAACATAGAGCCGAAGCTTGCCTGGTCCAGTCACGGCTGAGTGAGGCTGCCATAAGTCCCTGCACGACGCCGTGATGCCGCGCGCCGCACTGTCGTTAAATTTTGGTCCTTTGTGGCAATGCTAAATGCACGCACCACGATGTAAAAAGAAGTTACCGGGCTATGCCTCACTCGGGCCATTTGGCGAACGAGAATGGCCATTTGGCGGGAAAAAGAATGCCTGATTGACGACGAAGGAATATGCCATGACCTTTCCCTCCCCGCTTCTGGCAAGTGGGTTCGCCCTCGCCGCTATGGCTTTGCTGGCGCTGCGGTTCACTGCCTTCACCGCATTCAAACGATCGTTGATCAAAATCCGCGCCAACCGGCACCCGCCCGCAAACACCAAAGCCTGAGGAAAGGTCATGGACGTTCAGGACATCATCAACACCGTCTCCCAGAAATCTGGTCTCAACCAGGCTTTGACGGAAAAGATCGCCGGCACGATTTTCTCGGTGCTCGAACACGAGGCGGAAGGCACGACCCTGTCCAGCTTCTTCGCCAAAATCCCGGGAGCCGACGCCCTGGCCAAGCAATATGATGTCATGGCTCCCGGCGCAGCTTCCGGTGGTGGCCTCCTGTCCTCGCTGGAGGGCGCGCTCGGTGGCGCTCTCGGCGAAAAGACCGGCGCGCTGATCAACGGCGTCGCCATACTCAAGGCATCAGGCCTCACGCTCGCACAGATCAGCCAGGCCGGCACAATGCTGGTCCAGCAGGCCGAGACAGCCGCCGGCCCGCATCTGACCAGTGAGGTACTTGCATCGGTACCCGACCTGAAAGGGCATCCCGGGCTCTGAAGGAACTTCTCTATTTCGGCAGCGTGTAGGCCATCACATAGTCGCCCGGCTTGGTACCGACCGAGCCGTGGCCGCCGGCAACGATGACGACCAACTGGCGTCCGTCGGCTACCGTGTAGGTCATCGGTGTCGACTGCCCGCCGGCCGGCAGCCGCGCCTGCCAGAGCTGTTTGCCGGTCGTCAGGTCATAAGCGCGCACATAGTCATCGACCGCCGCACCGAGGAAGGCGACGCCGCCGGCAGTGATCATCGGCCCGCCAATGCCGGGCACGCCGACCTTGAACGGCAGCGGCAGCGGCGTCATGTCGTAGACGGTGCCGTTGCGATGCTTGTAGACGATCTTGCCGGTCCGAAGGTCGGCACCCGCCACATAGCCCCAGGGCGGCGCCTGGCAGGGAATGCCGAGCGGCGACAGGAACGGCTTCAATATCACTGCGTAAGGCGCACCGTCATTGCGGTTCAGGCCTTGTTCGCTGCCCTTGGTGTCACCGGGCGGCGGCACGTCGGCGCGCGGCACCAGCTTGGAGATGAACGCCAGGTATGTCGGCATGCCGAACATCACCTGCCGGACCGGATCGACTGCCACGCCGCCCCAATTGAAGGTGCCGAAATTGCCGGGATAGATCAGCGAGCCTTGCAGCGACGGCGGCGTGTAGCGGCCCTCATAGCGCAGCTTCCGGAGCTCGATCCGGCAGGCCAGCTGGTCGAACATGGTGATGCCCCACATGTCGGCACCGGTCAGCGGTTTCGGACTGAAGCTCAGGTCCGAGACCGGCTGCGTCGGCGAGGTATGGTCGCCCTCGATCGCGCCGCCCGGTGCCGGCACTTCCTTGACCGGAACGATCGGCTCGCCGCTGCGCCGGTCGAGCACATAGAGGTCGCCCTGCTTGGTCGGCCCGACCAGCGCCGGCACCACGCCACTTTCCGTGGTGATGTCGACCAGCGTCGGCTGCGCCGGCACGTCCATGTCCCAGAGATCGTGGTGCACGGTCTGCCGCACCCAGCGCAATTGTCCGCTGTTGAGATCGAGCGCGGTGATCGACGAGGAGAATTTCTCGTCATTGGCGCTGCGCCCGGCGCCGAGCTGGTCCGGCGTCTTGTTGCCGAGCGGCACATAAAGCAGGCCGAGCTTCTCGTCGGCGCTTGCCGTCGACCACATGTTGGGCGAGTTGTTGGTGTAGGTCTGGCCCGGCGGCAGCGGCGTCGTCTGGTCCGGATTGCCGGAATCCCAGTTCCACAACAGCGCGCCGGTGTCGGCATCGTAGGCACGAATGACCCCGGACGGCTCCTGCGTCGAATAATTGTCGTTGACCGCGCCGCCGACGATGATCTTGTTGGCGACGATCAGCGGCGCCGAGGTCGAATAATAATAGCCCGGCTTCGGATATGGCATGTTGGCGACCAGGTTCAGCGTGCCGCCTTCGGCGAAAGTCGGGCAGACCTGGCCATTCGCCGCATCGAGCGCGATCAGCCGGGCGTCGGATGTCGGCAGGTAGATGCGTGTGGCGCAGGGCTGGCCAGCGGCGACCCTGGCATCGGCATAATAGGACACGCCGCGGCAGGTCTGGTGCTGGCGGTCCTTGTTGAGCTTGACCTGCGGATCGAAGCGCCATTTCTCCTTACCGCTCGCGGCATCGATGGCGATGGCGAAATTATGCGGCGTGCAGATGTAGAGCGTGTCGGCGATTTTTAGCGGCGTCACCTGATAGGTCGTCTCGCCGATGTCGTCGGGCCCTTTCACGTCGCCGGTGCGATAGGTCCAGGCCGGCTGCAGATTGGCGACGTTTTCGGCGGTGATCTGGTCGAGCGGCGAATAGCGCTGGCCATATTGCGTGCGACCGTAATAGTGCCATTCGCCAGCCGGCACGTTGCCGCCGAGATCGGCCGTCGGCGTCACCTTGTCGGTGTTGAGTTCACCCGCAATATCCTTTGGATCGGTCGTCATCGAATAGCCGGCGACCGCAAGCGAGGCCAGCACGGCGAGGATCAGCGGCGCGCGTCCGTCGGGACCGGTAAGCCCGCGCCGCGCCCATGGCGTCAACAGCCATAGCGCGACAAGCACGATGATGCCGCCGCGCGGGCCGAGCTCCCACCAGTCGAAGCCAATCTCCCAGACCGCCCAGGCGAGCGTGCCGAGCACGATCGCCGCGTAGAGCCACAGCGCCGTGGATCTGCGCCTGTAGAGCAGCCAGGCCGCGACAAGGAAAGCTAGACCGACGATGACGTAGTACCAGCTGCCGCCCAGCGTCACGAGCCAGATGCCGCCGCCGCCAACCGCCAGGCCGATGAGGAAAAGGATCAGGGAGGTAATGACCACAGCCAAGACGGTGCTCCTTCGACTGGTGCGCTCCGCGACGCGTCCATGGGCAACCCGGCATTGCGCTCCTGCCCCCACGCAACTTTCTCCGGCCCGCTTCCCCTGTCAAGCAAGCTCGGCGTTTTACGGTGCCGACCCATCGCAAGCCCGGCGTTTTGGTTAGCGGACCCATCCAGATTGTGAGTCCACCGACTGGACAGAGAACAAAACGGAGACACTTCTGGCCTTTCGCTGCCGAATCACTACATTCGGGGAGAGATGTCCGGCTTTTCGGAAGACATGCCTTTTTTTGACGAACCGAACGCGCGGCCCGTGGCCCCGTCGGGCATTGCCGCGCGCGCCATGGCTGCCCGCAGCAACCAGAACAATGCGCCCGACTATCTCAAGGGGTTGAACCCCGAGCAGCGGCTGGCGGTTGAGACCACTGAAGGCCCGGTTCTGGTGTTGGCCGGCGCCGGCACCGGCAAGACGCGCGTCCTGACCACCCGCATCGCCCACATCCTTGCCACCGGCAAGGCTTTCCCGTCGCAGATCCTCGCCGTCACCTTCACCAACAAGGCGGCGCGCGAGATGAAGCAGCGCATCGGCCTGTTGATCGGCGAAGGCAATGTCGAGGGCATGCCGTGGCTCGGCACCTTCCACTCGATTGGAGTGAAGCTGCTGCGCAGACATGCCGAGCTGGCCGGGCTCAAATCCGACTTCACCATTCTCGACACGGACGACGTGGTGCGCCTGATCAAGCAGCTTATCCAGGCCGAAGGGCTGGACGACAAGCGCTGGCCGGCCAAGCAGTTCGCCCAGATGATCGACGGCTGGAAGAACAAGGGCCTCGGTCCCGCCGACATCCCCGAGGGCGATGCCCGTGCCTTCGCCAACGGCAAGGGCCGCGAGCTCTACAAGGCCTATCAGGAGCGGCTGAAAACGCTGAACGCTTGCGACTTCGGCGATCTCCTGTGCCATCCGATCCGCATCTTCCGCGCCAATCCGGACGTGCTGAAGGAATACCACAAGCGCTTCCGCTACATCCTCGTCGACGAATATCAGGACACCAACACCGCCCAGTACATGTGGCTGCGGCTCTTGGCGCAGCGGCCGCAATCCTCCCCCCTTGAGGGGGAGGTGCCGGCTGCGCGGGCGGTGGGGGTTGCCGCAGAAGGCACCGCTAGAGCGTCGAGCACTGCCGCCGGTAGGTCGAGCACTGCCGCACGGACCCCACCCGACCGGGCTTTGCCCGGCCACCCTCCCCTCAAGGGGGAGGGAAGCCCGCGCCTGTCCACCGTAAATATCTGCTGCGTCGGCGACGACGACCAGTCGATCTATGGCTGGCGCGGCGCCGAGGTCGACAACATCCTGCGCTTCGACAAGGATTTTCCCGGCGCCACCATCATCCGGCTGGAGCGCAACTATCGCTCGACCGCGCACATCCTCGGCACCGCCTCCCACCTCATCGCCCACAATGAGGGCCGCTTCGGCAAGACGCTGTTCACCGAAAAGATCGCCGAGGACGACGAGAAGGTGCATGTCCATGCCGCCTGGGATTCCGAAGAGGAGGCCCGCGCCGTCGGCGAGACCATCGAGGCCTACCAGCGCCAGAAGCACAATCTCAACGACATGGCGATTCTCGTCCGCGCCTCCTTCCAGATGCGCGAATTCGAGGATCGCTTCGTCACGCTCGGCCTCAATTACCGCGTCATCGGCGGCCCGCGCTTCTACGAGCGGCTCGAGATTCGCGATGCGCTGGCTTTCTTTCGCGTCGTCGCGCAAGGCGCCGACGACCTCGCCTTCGAGCGCATCGTCAACGTGCCGAAGCGCGGCTTGGGCGAGGCCACCATCCGCCAGATCCACGACACCGCACGGGCGCTGCGCATCCCGATGCTGGAGGCGGCGGCAAAACTTGCCGAGAGCGACGAGCTGAAGCCCAAGCCGCGCGCGGCACTGCGCGAGGTATCGGCCAATTTCGAACGCTGGCAAAAGGCTCTCGAAACCACGCCGCACACCGAGCTCGCCGAGACCATTCTGGAGGAGAGCGGCTACACCGACATGTGGAAGAACGACCGCTCGGTCGAAGCGCCCGGTCGGCTCGAGAACTTAAAAGAACTGATCCGCTCCATGGAGGAGTATGAATCGCTGCGCTCTTTCCTCGAACATGTCGCGCTGGTGATGGACGCCGAGCAGAACGCCGAGCTCGACGCCGTCAACATCATGACGCTGCATTCGGCCAAGGGCCTCGAATTCGAAACCGTGTTCCTGCCCGGCTGGGAAGAAGGCCTGTTCCCGCACCAACGCTCGCTCGACGAGGGCGGCCGCTCAGGGCTGGAGGAGGAACGCCGCCTCGCCTATGTCGGCCTGACCCGCGCCAAGAAGAACCTGCACATCTGGTTCGTCTCCAACCGCCGCATCCACGGCCTCTGGCAATCGACCATCCCGTCGCGCTTCCTTGACGAGCTGCCGGAAGCCCATGTCGAAGTTTCCGAGAGCGGCAACTCCTACGGCGGCTACGGCAATGCCTATGGCGGCGGCTCGTTCGCCTCCGGTCGTGGAGGCCAAGGTGCAGGCAGGCAGAACCCTTATGGAGCGTCGCGCTTCGACAACATCGGCGGCAATAACGGCGCCGAAAAATCCGGCGCTTTCTCCAGCACCTATGCGACACCGGGCTGGCAGCGTGCTCAGGCCAACCGCACCGAGGCGACCGACCGCAATTGGGGCACGCGCTCCGGCCACCAGGTCGAGCGCATCGGCTATGGCGAAACCGACTCCGGCTACGGCGCCGGTCGCACCTCGGTCAAAGGGCGCACTATCGACGGCGAGCTGGTCGCCAAATCCGTCGCCGACACGCCGTCCCCCTTCAGCGTCGGCGACCGCGTCTTCCACCAGAAATTCGGCAACGGCAACATCTCGGCCATCGAAGGCAACAAGCTGACCATCGACTTCGACAAAGCCGGCCAGAAACGCGTGCTGGACGGGTTTGTCACCGGGGTGTGAGGCCGCCGGGCGCTAGCGATACCGCGCCTGGTTCCACTTGTGGCCGAGCAGCGACAGGATGATGATCAGGCCGTTGAAGAACTGGACGTAGAAGCCGCTCAGGCCTGCCGCGACGACGCCGGTCTGGATGAACGAGACCGTGACCGCGCCGATGGCGCCTCCGACGACGGTACCGATGCCGCCCCAGGTCGGGGTGCCGCCGACGAACACCGATGCCAGCACCGGCAGCAGGTATCCGTCGCCCGCCGTCGGCCACCAGGTGAAGTTGATCATCACCGAGAACGTGCCGGCGATCGCCGCGCCGATACCGACGAAGACGAACACTTTCACCCGCACGCGCTTGACGTCGATACCCATCTGCTGGGCGCTGTCGGGATTGTCGCCGACCACCTTGACCTGCGCGCCGAAGCGATGGCGGTTGTAAAGCAGCGCCGACAGCACGACGAAGCCGATGGCCCAGAAGATCTGCACCGGAATGCCATAAAGCTGGCTGGAGAAGATCTTGTAGGCCCAGCTGTCGGCAAGACCGGTCAGTGCCGTCGACCTGCCCTCGTTGATGATCTGGATCAGGCCGCGCAGCAGGAAATTCATGCCGAGCGTGGCGATCAGCGACGACAGCCCGCCATAGACGACCAGCGAGCCGACCAGGAAGCCGAGCAGCATGCCGGTGACGATTGCGGCGGCGATGCCGAGGAACGGGTCGTAGCCGGCCTGCACGACCAGCGCGAAGACCCATGAGGCAAAGCCCATTGTCGCCGGAAACGACAGGTCGATCTCGCCGCAAGTGACGACGAAGACCAGCGGCACCACCACGAACAACGCCACCGGCAGCGTGGTCAGCACGGAACTGTAGAGATTCCAGGTGGTGAACACGATCGGGTTGGCGATCATGAACACCGCCATCATGACGATGAACACGGCAAGCGTGCCGAGCGCGGCGCGGTTGTCGAGGATGAACCCGCGCAGCCAATTGTCGGACGGGTGTCTCCACTCTTTCCCGGCGGCCTCATTATGCGTGCCGCCGAGGGGGCTCTGCAGATCGGGTTCCATGGTCTTGCTCATCGTGCCGCCCTCCCTGCATCGCCCGCGTCGTGCAACCCCGGCAATCCGCTGGGGTGGGCGACGTCTTCCATGAAATTGATCAGATCCTCGGCCGATTTGACCTCGCTGCGGTCGGCGGTGAGCGCGACCTTGCCGCGGTCCAGCACCACGAAGCGATCGGCGATATCGAAGACGTGGTGGATGTTGTGGCCGATGAACAGGATCGAGCGACCGCTCGCCCGCACCTGGCGCACGAAGTGGAAGACCTTGGCGGTCTCGGTCAGCGATAGCGCGGTCGTCGGTTCGTCGAGGACTATCAGCTCCGCCTTCTTATAGATGGCCCGCGCGATCGCCACGCCCTGCCGTTCGCCGCCCGAGAGCTGGCCGACGATCGACTGTGGCGTGAACACTTTCGAGGTGAAGCCGATCTCGCGCATCAGCCGGCTCGCCTCCGCGATCTCCTTGTTGACCTTCAGCCAGCCAAGCCAGCCGGTGAGTTCGCGGCCCATGAAGATATTGCGTACGATCGTCTGCTGCACGGCGAGCGCCCGGTCCTGGAACACCGTTTCGATACCGGCGTCGCGCGAGCGCGCAGGGCTCCATCCGGTCACCGGCTTGCCGCGGACGAGAATCTCGCCGCTGGTCGGTTTGACCACGCCGGACAGGATCTTGATCAGCGTCGACTTGCCGGCGCCATTGTCGCCGATCAGACCGACCACCTCGCCGCGATCGACGCTGAGATTGACCCCGCCCAGCGCATAGACCTGGCCGTAGGACTTGGTGATGTCGCGCAGTTCGATGATGCGTTCGGCCATGGCGATCCTCGCTTGATTGTCGCGTGCCGGCCTTTGCCCCGGCGGACCCGCCGGCCGGGCTCGATCCCGGCCGACGGCTTGGGAGGTCAGCGCAGCGCCTGCTTGGCGAGCTCGGCGACGATCTCGTAATTCTGCGGCGTGACGAAGCCGGCGCCGGTATCGACATTCATCGGTGCGAGACCCAGCACAACCTGCTGGCAGAGGCTGAGGATCGGCAGATAGCCCTGCAGGAACGGCTGCTGGTCGGCCGTCAGCTGCACCCAGCCGCCCTTGAAGCCCTCGACGATCTGCGGGCTGGTGTCGAAGCCGAAGTTGAAGATATCGCCCGGCTTCCTGCCCGCCGCCTGCATGTAAGTCGGGACGTTGCCCAGCATCTGTCCGCCGGGATAGCCAACCGCCTTGACGTCGGGATTGTTGAGCAGTGCCGCGGTGATCACCGGAAGGGCCAGATTGGGGTCGGAAGCCCATTCGCCGCTTGGCGGCGAGGAGAGCTGTATGACCTCGACGCCCGCTTCCTTGAGGGCAGCGACAGTGCCGCGTTCGCGCGCGCCGCGGCTCTCGTTCTCGAACGGGCCGATCATGATTGCCTTGTCGCCGGCCTTGAGCCCGGCCAGCTTGACCGCCTCGGCACCAAGCGCGCGGCCCTGCTGCTCCTGCTGGGCACCGACATAGCCGCCGCCGAACGCCGCCGTGACCGTCGGCACCGGCACGTTCTGGTACATCATCTTGATGCCGTCCTTGTGCGCCTGTTCGGCCAGCGGCATGATCGCGGCGTCGCCCGGGTGGCCCATCATGGCGATGCCTTGGGGCTTGACCGCGACAGCCTCGCGCAATTGCTGCACCATCTTCTCGACATCCCACTGGGAAAAGATGTAGTCGACCTTCGGCCCGAGATCGGCCGCCGCCTGCTTCGCGCCATTATAGACGATCGTGCCGAAGGCATCGCCCTCGGCGCCGCCGACGAAGAAACGGATATGGACATCCTTACACCACTGGGCATCGAGCGCCTGCGCCGGCAAGGTCGAGAGTGCGGCGGCGAGCGCCATCGCGGCCGCCGCGACGGTCGAGCGCAGAACTGTCCTTCTCATCGTAATGCTCATGCACTTATCCTCCCTTTGTTCCCTCGCTAGCCGAGGGGTTTTGACGATCGCTTCGGCATTGCGCCGCAATCTTTCGCTGGCCGGCACCTCCCGCCGGCTTGTCCTGTTTTTATGCATGTC
This sequence comes from Mesorhizobium sp. M0437, assembly GCF_040321335.1. NCBI lineage: Bacteria > Pseudomonadati > Pseudomonadota > Alphaproteobacteria > Hyphomicrobiales > Phyllobacteriaceae > Mesorhizobium > Mesorhizobium sp. M0437. The sequence goes on along the minus strand of NZ_JAMYRK010000069.1, from coordinate 10,205 downwards.
GTTATCGCAAAACCGCTGGGCACTTTTGCGCGACATGCATTAGCCTCACACCGGGTTCGGCAGGTAGCTCGCGCCTCCCCGGCATTGTTGGAGATAATCCAGTGCCCGCGCCTGGCCGGTGATCTCGAGATCGCCGCGATAGACCGGGTCGTGCCAGCCCTCGATGTCGATGGCGCCCTTGTAGCCGGCCAGCCGCAGCTCGCTGATCACCCGCGTCCAGTCGCTGTCGCCGAAGCCAGGGGTGCGCATCTGCACGAACGGCAGGCGGCCGAACACGCCATGTTCGCGGATCACGTCCCAGCGCACCGTCGCGTCCTTGCCGTGGACGTGGAAGATACGCTGCGCCCATTTGCGGATCTGCGGGATCGGATCGATCAGATAGACCAGCTGGTGGCAGGGCTCCCACTCCAGGCCGAGATTGTCGTTTGGCAATTCGTTGAATATCAGCTCCCAGGCGTCCGGATTGTGGGCGATGTTCCAGTCGCCGCTGGCCCAGTTGCCGTCCATGGCGCAGTTCTCGAAGGCGATGCGCACGCCCTTGTCGGCGGCCCGCTTGGCGAGCGGCCCCCAGACCTCGCGGAAGCGCGGCAGGCTGTCGGGCAGCGGCTTGCCGCGGATGCGGCCGGTGAAGCCGCTGACCATGTTGGTGCCGAACCGATGCGCGTTGTCGATGATCGTTTCCCACGCCTCGAGCACGCCGCGATCGATCTCGCCGCTCTCCAGCGGATTGCCGAACACGCCGATCGACGAGACGATGACATCGGCATCGCCGATCGCCTCGCGGATCTCGCCCGCCAGCCGCGGAATGTCCTTGCCGCCCAGCGTCTGCCAGAAGAACGGCTGGATGCTCTCGAAGCCGAGCGGCAGGATCTGCCTGACATAGGCGGCCGGGTCGTCGAGGTTCGCACGCACCATGGTGCCGATCCTGATGTCGAGCAGCGGGTTTGGCATCATGACCCCTCCTGTTGAGCGATAGCGACCCGGCGCCCGGTTTCGGCGCTCTCGATCGCAGCGAAAACCATGGCCAGGCTCTTGATGTTGTCGGCGCCGCGCGTCTCCGGCTCGGTGCCGGTTTCGACGGCGCGGACGAAATCCTGGATGATGCCGAGATGGCCGCCGACACGATCTGCCGGGTCGAGCGGCGGCACGGCTATCGGTTCGGTGCGGTCGAACAGGCCTTCACGGACCGGCCGCACGACTTCCGCCTTCAATCCGTCCGCGCCGTCCCAGACAATGCTGCCGCGCTCGGCGACGATCCGCCATGTACTGTCCCAGCTTGTACGGAAGCCGGCCGCGCACCAACTGCCGGCATAGGTGAACAGCTTGCCGCCGCCGAGGTTGAAGCTTGCGGCTGCCGACGACCCTTGCCGATACCAGGAGTTGGCCGGCTCCCACTCCTGGCAATAGACGCCGGCCGGTTCGCCGGCCACCATGTAGCGGGCTGCATCGAATGTGTGGATCGCCATATCGAGCAGCAGCACATGGCGCATCTCTTCGCGAAAACCGCCGAAATGCGGCGCAACGAAGAAATCGGCGTGGATGCTGGTTGGCGCACCAATGGCGCCGGAATCGAGAAAGCGCCGGATGCGCCTGACATTGGCGACATAGCGGCGGTTCTGCACGACGGCATGGATGCGGCCGGCGCTGCGGGCCGCCTCGACAATGGCACGCGCATTGTCCGGGCTGTCGGCCAGCGGCTTTTCGGTCAAGAGATGGCAATGGTGGGCAAAGGCGGAAAGCGCGACCTCGCGGCGGGCGGCGGGAACCACGACGTCGAATACCGCGTCGGGCCTGGTCTGGTCGAGCACGGCGTCGAGCTCAGTTCCGATGACGGCGCCGGAAAGCTCGTATTCGCGCGCCCTTGCCCGCGCCCTTTCGGCGTCGAGATCAACCAGGCCGACAATGGCGAGCCCGTCGATCTGCTTGGCCGCATCGAGCCAGGCCTTGCTCATCGCGCCGCAGCCGACCAGGACGACATTGATCATCCAGCACTCCTCCCTCTCGGCCCCTCCAGACCGATCGTCACGGCGTTCACGGCAGAGCCGCAAACGTTCTTCCGTAAACGTTTACGAGAACACACCCGATGGCGTAGAATGTCAATTGGCCGGCTGTGAAAAATCGTGGCGTCGGCTTGGCCCGGAGAGCAGCCGGTGCTAGCCAAGCAAGGGGGAGAACTGTCCTTTGGCGTCCAGCATTCACGACCTTGCGCGTCACCTGAATATTTCGATCGGCACGGTGTCGCGCGCGCTCAACGGCCGCGCCGATGTCAATGCCGACACACGCCAGCGCGTGCTCGATGCGGCCAAGAAGCTGAATTATTCGCCGAACCAGTCCGGCCGCAGCCTGCGGCGCGGCGCCACCCATTCGATCGCCTTCATGCTGCAGCCTCATCCGGGCGACCAGGAATATGGCGAGCCGTTCTTCATTCCGTTCCTGACCGGGTTGCAGGCCAAGCTCGCCGAAAGCGGCCTCGACCTGATCGTGGTGATGGGCGCGCCGGGCGACTACCAGCAGGAGCGCCTGCGCCGTGTCGTCGAGACGCGGCGGGCCGATGCCGTGGTGCTGGCCTGGACGCGGCGCGAGGACGAGCGCATCGACTATCTGACCCAGGCCGGTTTCCCGTTCGCGACGCTCGGCCGCAGCCGCTCCGGCGGCGATTCCTATCCCTCGCTCGACCTCGATTTCGAAAAAGCCGGGGCTGACGCGGTCGATCGTCTCGTCGCGCGCGGTCACCGCCGCATCGCCGCCATCCGCCCGTCGCTCGACCTCAATTTCGGCTATCTGTTCCTCGCCGGCTATCGCAAGGCGTTGCGGCGGCACGGCATCGAATTCGACCCCGAGTTGATCGCCGACGGCTTCATCAACGAGGCCGGCGGCTACGCGGTGACGCCGAAGGTCATGCGCTCCAAGGACCCGCCGACGGCCATCATCTTCAACAATGATGCGATGGCGCTTGGCGGCTGCAAGGCTCTGGCCGAGGCGGGCATCAGGCCCGGCCACGACGTTGCGGTGATCGTCATCGTCGACACCCCGCTCTGCCGCTATTTTTCGCCGGCGCTGACCGGCTTCCGCCCGGCGCTCGAGCCGATGGGCGAGCGGTTGGCCGAAATGCTGCTGGCATCGATCCCGGCTTACGCCGGCGCCGAAGGCGCACGCATCATCCGTGAAGTCTGGCCGCTGGAACTGATCGCGCGCGACAGCGATTGAATCGCGGCGCTCACTGAGCAGGCTCAGATTGATCAAGACCCCCGCGCTCGCGCTCCGGCGTTGCGACCAGCGAGGCAGCGGCGGCATTGGCGGCGGCAAGTGCCGCCTCGACGGGCTCTCCACGCGCAAGCCCCGCCGCAAAGGCGCCGACGAATTCATCACCGGCACCGTGGGTGCTGACCACCTCCACCGGCAACGCCGGCAAGGCGAATGCCTGGCCGTCGCGGTCGCAATAGGCAATGCCCTCGCCGCCGGCCGTAACGATTGCAGCCGGATAGGAACCGACGAGCATGCCGGCCGCCTTCGCAGCACCCTCGAGCGTGTCGACGACCGGAACGCCGGCCAGGAATTCCGCCTCGATGGCGTTGACGATGACGATGTCGGTCAGCGCGATCAGTTCGGCTGTCAGCTTTCGCGCCGGCGCCGCATTGAGAACGACGCGGCCGCCATGCGCCTTCACCGCTCGCGCCGCGGCAATGTTGGCGGCTTCCGGTACCTCGTTCTGCAGCAGCAGAACCGCCGTTTGCGCAATCAGCTCGGCCGCCTCAGTAATGTCCTTTTCGCCGAGAGTGAGATTGCTGCCCGAGACGATCACCGCGCCATAGTCGCCGCTGTCGTCGAAAATCGCTACGCTCATGCCCGAGCCGGCGCCCGAAGCCACTCCCACGAAGCGCTGGTCGACGCCGTTGCGATCGAGATTGTCGAGAAGCGCGCAGCCGAAATCATCGTCGCCGACAGCTCCGATCATCGCCGCACGCACGCCGGCCCGCGCTGCCGACACCGCCTGGTTGCCGCCCTTGCCGCCGCATTTCGGATGCCAGGCATGGCCGGTGACCGTTTCGCCCTTGCGTGGGCGATCGGGGGCTTCGACCAGGATATCGTAATGCAGGCTGCCGAATACGGTCACCAGCGGCGGAGGAGCCGTCATGTGCCCCAGACCTTCATGAGCCGCTTGCCTTTCATGAGTTCTTGTCTTTCCGTTTCGACGTCACCGCAGACATGGTACGGCCGAGATTGCGCTCCGCCGCCTGGTAGTCGCGTTGCGCGACCGCGACGAACAGCGCGTCGAGAATGTTGAGCTGGGCAATGCGCGCCGCTGCGTTCTCACCCATCAACGGCGAGCCTTGGGCGGTCGAGCAAAGCACGATGTCGGCGATGGCTGCCAATGGCGAGTTGTCATAGTTGGTGATGGCCAGCGTGCGCGCGCCGCTTTTGCGCGCAAGTTGGATGGCGTCGATAACAGCGCTCGTGTTGCCGGAATGCGAGAAGCCGACGGCGATGTCGTCGGCGCCGAGCAGCGAGGCCGACATCAGCATCATGTGCGAATCGTCATAGACAGAGGTGCGGATGCCGATGCGCAGGAATTTGTGCGAGACGTCGCGTGCGATCTGCGCCGAACCGCCGACGCCGTAGAAATCGCGGTTCCTGGCGCGGTAAAGCAGATCGGCGGCACGGTCGAAATCGTCCATGTCGAGGATGGCGAGCGTCTCCTCCAGCGCCTGGATAGAGGTGCGGAACACCTTCTGCACGATCTCGGCCGAACTGTCGTCCACCGACAGCTCCTGATGCATCTCGGCGGTCGGCAGGCGACTGTATTCATAGACCGCCGTGCGAAAGTCGCGATAGCCGGAAAAACCCAGCTTCTTGGCGATCTTGACCACCATCGCCTCCGACACACCGGCCTCCTCGGCGATCTGCTTGAGCGGTATGGTCTCGTCGAAGCCGCGCCGTCCGAAGACGGTTTCAACCACCTTCGCCTCGAGCGGCGTCAGATGCGGCATCATCATGCGAATGCGCGGTCCTACTGCTTTCAGGTCCAGCCCGGTCAAGGTCATCCACGTCCCCTCGTCACGCGATCGATAAGCATCGCGGCGAGGATTATAAGGCCAGTTGCCAGGAGCTGATAGAAGGACTGCACGTTCATCAGCGTCAGGCCGTTGCGCATGCTGCCAAGAATGACGGCGCCCAGGATGGTGCCGACGACGCTGCCCTTGCCGCCCATCAGCGAGGCACCGCCGATCGCCGCCGCCGCTATGGCGTCGAGTTCCCAGAGATTGCCGAGAATGGGCTCGGCGGCACCCAGCCGGCCGATCAGGATCTGCGCTGCAAGCGCTGCCAGCAGGCCCGAGATCATATAGGCGGCGATCTTGGTGCGAGCGATCGGCACGCCGGCTATGTAGGCCGCCTCCTCATTGCCCCCGACGGCGAGCAGATATTCGCCAAACGGCGTCTTCTTGAGGATGATCCAGGCAATCAGCGCGACCACGGCCACGATGATGACCGCCAAGGGCAATCCGAACAGCGAGCCGTTGAAGATGGCACGGAAGCCGGCAGGCAGGCCGAGCACCGGATTGCCGCCGGTATAGATCAGCGCCAGCGCCCGGTAGGTGCTGAGCGTTCCCAGCGTGACGATGAAGGGCTGCAGCCCGACATAGGCAACCAGCACGCCGTTGAGCAGTCCGCAGGCGAGGCCGATGGCGAAGCCAGCGGCGATGGCCAGCGGAAACGGCACTCCGGCAACCAGCATCGAGGCCGAGATGACCGCCGAAAGGGCTGCCGTCGGCCCGACGGACAGGTCGATGCCGCCCGAGATGATGACCAGCGTCATGCCCAACGCCAGGCACGCATTGATGCTCGATTGCTGCAGGATGTTGATCAGGTTACGCTCGGCAAAGAAGCCGGGGACCAGCACCCCGAAGACGGCGAGGATCACCACCAGGCCGATCAGCGTGCCGGCGTCGCGCACGGAAAACCGGTGCAGGAAATCTGCCCTTGGGCGCGCTGCTGTGTGTTGGGTTATATCGGTCATCGGCTGGTCCTGTCCGTTATGCACCGGCCCGATGGCCTTGCGCCTTGCCGGCCTCAATCTCCGTTTGGGGTATGGCGTACGCGGCGATCGCCTGTTCGCTGAGACTTGCGCGGCCCAGTTCGGCGGCGACCGTGCCGTCGCGCATGACCAGCACGCGGTCGGCGAGCCGGATCACCTCGGGGAGTTCGGACGACACGACGATTACCGAATGGCCTTCGGCGGCGAGTTCCTCGATCAGGTGGTAGATCTCCGCCTTGGCGCCGACATCGATGCCGCGCGTCGGTTCGTCGAACAGAAGGATCCGCGTTCCCGCCGCCAGCCAGCGGCCCATGATCGCTTTCTGCTGGTTGCCGCCGCTGAACAGGCGGATCGGCCGGTCGAGCAGGAACGGCCTGAGATTGACCCGCTTCATCTTCTCGGCCGCGACCCGTTTCAGCCTTTTGTGATCGATGACGCCGCGCGGCGCGAACACGCCCATCGAGGCCAGCGCCATGTTGCTGGAGATCGACCGCAACGGCACGATGCCTTCGCGCTTGCGCTCCTCCGGCACCAGACCGATGCCGGCCGCGATCGCGTCGCGCGGACTGGAAAGCTTTACCGCCGCGCCGTCGATCTCTATTGCGCCTGATGAGGCCCGGTCGGCGCCGGCCAGCAGCCGCAGCAGTTCGGTGCGGCCCGAGCCGACCAGGCCAGCAACGCCCAGCACCTCGCCGCGATGCAGGTCGAACGAAACGTCACGGACCTTGGTTGCCGAGGCGAGGCCACGCACGCTCAGCCTGATCTCGGGAGAAGCATGCGAGCGGTGTTGTTCCTGGGCAAGCTCGCGGCCGACCATCATCGAAACGACGGCCTTTTCCGACACCTGCGCGAGATCGACGGTTTCGACCACAACGCCGTCGCGCATGATGGTTGCGCGCTGGCAGATGCCGAACACCTCGTCCAGCTTGTGCGAGACATAGACGACGGCGACACCGTCGCGTGCCAGACCGGCAATAACTTCCGCCAGCCGTTCGAACTCGCTCGGCGTGAGGCTCGACGTCGGCTCGTCCATCGCCACGATCCTGGCGCGGTCGAGCAGCGCCCGCGCGATCTCGACGATCTGCCGCTGCGCCACCTTCAGGCTGCCAAGCGGGGCTGCCGGATCGATGGTCGGGTCGATGGCGGCCAGCGCTTCCGCAGCGCGGCTCTCCTGCTCGCGCCGTGCGACGAAGACGCCGCCGCGCGTCAACGGATGGCCGAGGAACATGTTCTGGGCGACGCTGAGGCGTGGCACCTGCTGTAATTCCTGATGGATCATCGCCACGCCGGCTGCGCGTGCGGCGACCGGATTGTTCAGCATCACCGGCTTGCCGTCGATCAGCACGCTTCCCGCCGTCGGTCGGTAGACGCCTGACAGTATGCGCAGCAGCGTCGATTTGCCGGCGCCGTTTTCACCGAGCAGGCCATGGATCTCGCCGGCGCCGACCGAAAACGACACTTCGCTCAGCGCCCGCACAGCCGGAAACTCTTTGGAAATGCCCTCGAATTGCAGCCGCGCTGACATTGCTTCGGTTCTCCAGGCAAGGTGCCGACCCAAGGCCGGCACCTGCCGGCCCTGCTCTACTGGCCCGCTGCCGCGTCCTCGAGCAGCGCCTTGCGCACGGCATCGCCGCCGCCGGAGTAACGGTCGGCATTGTCCTTGGTGATCAGCGCCTGCGGCGTGGCAACGACGCGCGGCAGCTTCTGCCCGGCCACCAGCCGCAGCGCAGATTCCAGCGCCACCTCGCCGGTCAGCACCGGGAATGAATCGACGGTGCCGGTCAGCTCGCCGGCGCGGATCGAGGCATAGGCGTCGGAGATGCCGTCGGTGCCGAAGACCGCAACCTTGTCCTGCAGCCCGGCAGCCTTGACCGCCTCGACGATGCCCAGCGCCATGCCGTCATTGTTGGCATAGAAGCCGATCAGGTCGGGGTGCTGTTGCAGGATGTTGGTGGCCGCGTCGTAGGAGGTCTGGCGATCCCAGTTACCGGGGACGCTGGCGACGACGTCGAACTTGCCGGCCTCGGTGATCGTTGTCTTGAAACCATCGGTGCGCTGGACGGCGGCGTAGACGCCGGCCTGGCCTTCGACGATGGCGACCTTGCCGCCGTCCGGCCGGTTCTTGATGAACCATTTGGCGACGCGCACGCCGTTGTCGCGCTGGACATTACCGACATAATGCTCGGCCTGCGGGATGACCGCGTCGTTGACGTTGACCACCGGCACGTTGGCCGCCTTGGCCTGTTCCATGATCGGCTGCAGGTTGGAGTCGGTCTGCGGCGAGACGAGCAGCACGTTGTAGCCCTGTGTGACCAGGCCTTCGGCGATGGTGAGCTGACCGAGCTGGTCGCCCTCGCTCTGCGCTGCCTGGTAGACGACGGGCACGCCGGTGCGGTCGCCGAACGACTTGTAGCCCTCCCCCAGCGAGCGCCAGTATTCATTGGTCAGCGTCTTGGAGACCGCACCCGCCTTGGTACCCTCGGGCAACTTGGGGAACGCCCCGAACTTGGCCTCGAGCTGCGACCAGTCGATGCGATCCTTCTCGGTGTCGGAATTGAGCGGCGCGAGGTCCGCGGAAAAAGCCGAGCCGATGGACAGCGCCATCAGGGCAGCGGCAGCGGTGGCAAGTAGAAATTTCATGATCTTCCTCCCTTGTTGAAAAACGGTCTATGCCGCCGGCCTCAGCTGTCCGGCCCGAGCATGGCTTCCTGGATGATGGCCTGCGAGGCGACCGCGTCCTGACGGTCGACGGCACTGGACAGGCGATTGTCCTTTTCCAGCCGATCGACGAAGCGCAGCATGCGCTTGACAGTCGCGATGTTGACTTCGCATTCGTGGACCGGGTCGAGCCCGGTCATGTCGGGGAACGTGTCGAAGTAGATGGCGCCGGCATAGCCGTCTCGACGGATCTGCCTGAGCAGCTCGATCGTCTGCAGCGTATGCACGGCCCCGACCATCAGGCCGTCGTCGCGCTTGGCGTAGCCGTCGTTGAGATGCACGCCGAGCAGCTTGCTGTGTCGCGCCACGAGTGCTGCGGCAAAGGCCGGCTGCTCGTCGGCATAGAGCACATGGGCGAAATCGAGCGTCACGCCGAGATTTGGCAGGCCGATCTCGCGGATCGCCAGCAATGTAGTCGCCGCATCTGGCATCAGGCTGTAGGAGCGCGGCTCGTTGGGTTTGTATTCAAGGCTGATTTGGCAGCCCGGATCATGCGCCGCAACTTCACGAATGCCATCGATTTCGTGTTGCCAGAGCGCTGCGTAGTCCACCTGGAAGGCATAGTCGAAGCCATCCTGCCCGAGCCACAAGGTCATCAGGCTGGCGCCCGCCTCGCGCGTGGCGTCGATGCCGGCCTTGGTCAGGTCGATGGCTTCGCGGCGAATGGCAGGATCCGGGTTGGTGAAGGCGCCGAGCTTGAAAGCCGGATTGGAATAGTAGCGCATGGCGAAACCATTGATGGAAAGCCCGATATCGCCGAGTTTGCGCGCTATTTCCGCAGGCTTTTCATCGACATGGTCGGGGAAGTTGAGGTCGAGATCGGTCAACTCCGCAACCTTCGCCGCACGTGCCGCCATTTGCAGCATGGACGGTTTGCCGACAAGATCGGGCCACTCGGCCTGTGGCCGCGAGGCAAAGGAATTGAGGCGGGTGGCGAAACGATAGGCAGTCATCGGGGACCTTTCATTGTCATAACTTTACATTAGAACGATTATTTGTAAAGTTGTTAATTGCTCGCTCGGCGACGACGAATTCGCCATACCCAGGCCAGTTGCGACCACGGGGGACAAGCAAGCGCGGCACTGTCACGCAAGTATCATGTTCGCGTCCTAGATCGCTTCTCCGAAGGCTTTCGCGGCATCCTTGATGCGACGCGGCGCTTTTTCAGATCCCGGCAGCTTTGTCTCAAAGAGGATACCCATGAAAAACCTGCACCGAACCGCGTCCCTCGCCGTCGCGCTGGCGATGTTCACCGCCTTGACCCCGGCCTTGGCAGAAAACGCCGCGACCGTCGGCGGCGTCAGCTTCGTCAACAAGGGCATGGTCGGTGTCGGCCGCATCCCGGCCAGCCAGAAGGACAAGTTCGGCGAGACGTTTGGCTCGGGCTCGGGCATGTCGATCGACGCTGCCGGCTGGACACATGGCGCCGATGGCTACAAGGGCTCGCTATGGC
>NZ_JAMYRK010000068.1:0-29553 GCF_040321335.1 Mesorhizobium sp. M0437 | reverse complement strand
CTCAACATGGATCATCTGCGCGAGCACAAGAAGGAGAGCCTGAGGGCCTTGGCCGCCTGAGCACCGTCATGTGTCCGCCGCTCCGCTAAACACGGGGGCGGCGCGGCGGACACGCCGACGTCAACGCAATGCCACGCCATTTTGCAGAACTTTACGCACCAACTTTCACGGGAGCTCTCCTCACCATTCGTTCAGCTCCTGGTGACGTTCACGGCGGCAGCATCGGACAGTGCTTCAAGGAACTCCCGATATCCCGTATCCCCACGGTGGGGATTCGACGGGAACGCAACCTTCGCTCCGCAGCCGATTGCTCCTGAAAAAAACCGGCGTGCCCATCGCTCGCCTATTTACACCAGTGCGAGCGGGTCGTCGCTGTCCACCTAAATTGGGCGGTTTGCTAAGGACCTCGCAGAAAGGGAGAATTCAGATACTGTTTTGTGCAACCGGCACCAAGGCGCGTCAGCACCTCCTGTGGGTTAACGCCAGCGGCCGCTGCAAGCTCATCGACGGTGAAATCTTCACCCAGCAATTCCACAAAGCTACCTGGACCACAAATCGCCTCAGGAACGTCTGTTATATCTATCGTTATGTATTCCATGGATATTCTCCCGATTAGAGGAGCCGAATATCCAGCAAACCGAACGGACATCTTGTTCGCGCAGGCCCATGGAAGGCCATGCTTGTAACCGATCCCGGCGATCGCTACGCGGCTGGTTCGGACCGTACGAAATGTCGCGCCGTATCCAACAGCTTCCCGCCTAGCCACATTGCGCACGTCGAGTATTTTAGCTCGGAGCCTTGCAACGGGCTGCAGCGGATTTGGTTGAAGGCCAGCGTTGTTGAGTCCGTACAGTGCTGAGCCCACCCGCACCATGTCGAAATGATAGGATTTACCTAGCAACACACCGGCGGAGGCAGCGAGACTGCCACGGGTGGGCTTAAGCAAATCGTAGATTGCCCGAAAGCGGTTCCTTTGCAGCACATTAGTCGCGTCCGCAACACATTCGCTGCACGCGAGATGGCTGAGTACGACCGAAGGGGGATGCCTTTCGAAGGTGCCAGAAAGATACGCGCGCCGCACGTCGACAAAGGCGAGCCCAAGGCGGGAGAACCCCGTATCCACGTTGAGAAAGTATGTTTGCGTCTCCCCTGCCGCGCTAATGGCGTCCAATTCAGCGCAATTGTTCACAACGGGTATGAGGCCCTTGCATCGATAGCATCGGCCAAACCTCGCAAACTCATCGAAAAAAACCGCAACTGCCGCGTCTATATGGAATGACCTTAGAAGCAGCGCCTCGTGCAGATTAGCGACAAAGAGCAGATCGCAGCCGGCATCAACGAGCGCCCTTGCAATCTCTACAAGACCAAGCCCGTAGGCGTCGCTTTTGACGACAGCGGCCACCCTTACGCGTGGTCCAACGAGGGCCGATATGGTCTGGAAGTTCGCCTGAATCGCGGCCAGGTTGATTTCGAATATGACATCGGCAGGCCGTACTAGAGACAACATCTTCTGCTCTCCCGTGCCCAGGGTTCCTCTTCTTAACCTCGCAGGTTCGTGACGTGGCACTTTAACCGTCGTGCCGAGAGGCTCAAACCCGTTGCGTTCCAGTGCCCTTAGCAAAAAAGGGAACATTCGTCGCGCGTTTTGATAGCCATACGGCAGGATAGCGGCAAAATGGTGTCAGTGTTGCGTCAGAATTATAAATTAATGTTAAGCATAAGTTGCGAAAACTTGACCGTGTTGTAATGTAGATCTAACAAAATATTGACTTGTTATTTTTAAATGGAAATGGCATTGTGACTACAGACAATATAAATTGTCCGTTTGGGTTATTTGGTCACCAATTCTGGAGATATGCGATGCAGGAACGCGTAAAGATCCTGATTATTGGGCATGGCGTTCTCGGTGGAGATGTGCTTGATTTTCTCAGTCAAAGCGGCCGAAACTACGATCTGCACGTAGGAGCAAGAGATGTGCAGCGGGCCTCTTTAAGGACCAATCTTGCAAAATACACGGCCTTGAACCTCGGACACCATCCGACCATTGAGGTGGTGCCTATGGATCTCATGAATATAGACGCTACAGCAGAGCGACTGGCGGCTCTCCGTCCTGATATCATTTTCAATGCAACGACATTGCATTCATGGTGGATAATTACGCAATTGCCGCCCGATGCTTTTCAGCAGATCGATCGAGCACGCGGCGGCGTATGGACGCCGATGCATCTCGTTCTCGTGCGACGCCTGATGAGGGCTGTGCGAGAGGCCGGACTTGAGAGCATAGTCGTGAATGCATCCTACTCTGATGTAACAAATGCCGCCCTTGCGGCCGAGGGTCTCTCGCCGGCGATTGGCATCGGCAACGTCGCGAATGCCGTACCGGGAATTAGGTTGGCGGCCGCGCATCTTCTAGGTTGCGAACTCAAAGCGATCGACGTGCGGTTCTTTGCCCAACACTACGTCAGTTATCGTATGCCGAGGACCGGTTCCACGGACGGAGCGCCCTACCATTTGGCCATATATCGGAACAGCCAGAGAATTAGGCCTGAGGAATTAGGCCCCGATGAGATCTTCGCGAACGTTGCCGCACGCTTTCGGCGGGTGGAAGGCCTCGCGGGACAGGCGGTGACTGCGTCATCGGCGACAGATGTTCTACGCGCGTTGGCCGACCGCGTAGAGCGCGTCGTTCATGCGCCAGGTCCCTTAGGTCTTGTCGGAGGCTATCCCGTTAGGATTGCTCCAACAGGCATTTCGATCGATTTGCCTGAAGGCCTGTCGTTGGACGATGCGGTGGAGATCAACAGGGAATGTCAGAAGTACGACGGGATCGAAGCCGTGGAAAGCGACGGGACCGTGCGCTTCACGGCGGAGTCGGCAGAAGTTATGCGCGAGTTGCTCGGCTACGATTGCGAGGCAATGGCGCTGGACGAGTGCGAAGACCGTGCGAAGGAACTGGTAGTAAAATATGCTGAATATTCTCGTCGCTTTGGTTAGTCGGGTGCCCTTCGCGCTGCCCGATCAACAAAAGGCACATCGACGACCGTGGCGGCCAAGCTGACTTCTAGCATGCGCAAGTGACGGTGATGCAATTCGCGACCACCACAATTAATGATAACTGAAAAAACTGCCTCGGTCTTTCTCCAGGAGACATACTCCCAGGAGACATAATCGATCTAATCGAACGAATTTGCCCTTTCCCAGATGGTATTAGGAATGTCCTCGTGAGAAACCAAACCAAGAAGTGTGAAATCGAGCAGATAAAGGGTACGCAGCTTCTCGACCGCACGGTAGCCCTTTTGAACTACCTTGGCGAGGTTGGGGGGCGAGGTGCGCGTGTGCAGGAAATGGCGAAAGCTCTCGGCCTTAGCACGTCGACGGCGCATCGTATCGCAAGTGCGCTTGAGCGGCACCTGCTATTTGAGAGGGAACGGTCGACGAAGCGATATCGTTTGGGGTTGTCGCTATACACGCTCGGAGCAAAAGCAGCTGACGGCACGGGCTTGCGTCGATTCTGCCGCCCCGCGGTGTTGCGGTTAGCGGCACAAACCGGGGATACTGTCTTTCTGATGGCCCGTAGCGGTTTCAATATCGTATGCGTCGATAGGCAGGAGGGAGGATACGTCATTGACAGCCTGACTGGTCACATTGGTGGCCAAGCGCCCTTGGGTGTCGGGTCGGCAAGCCTTGCAATTCTGGCTTTTCTGCCGCCTGAAGAAGCGAATGTTATCATACGCGCCAATACTCACCTCTTCGGCACTTTCAACGGCCTTAGTGCAGATGAGATCCTTCATCAGCTGCCCGTCATTCGTGAGAGAGGCTATGCTCTAGATCAGGGACATCTCGTCGCGGGAGTTTCAGCGCTTGCGTTGCCGATCCGGCCGCAACGCAGAGAGGTCATGGCGGCGTTGGCTATCAACGCGACAAGCGCCAGAATGTCGCAAAAGCGGATTCCACAACTCATGGCATGGATAAAGCGGGAAGTTGAAGCGGTAGAGCGCAATGTAAGCCCTATGGATCTAATTGGCCAACACAGAAGGAAGAGCGTCGCCGAAGAGAACGAGGCAAGCGAGGCAGACTCTCCGTAATGCCAAGACCGCAGACCTCGTCTTTGAGGATCGTGTTTCGCGGGATGTGATCGGCGTTTCCACGCTTCTTAAGACGAGCTTGCGGTTCTCGGCTTCCACCCCTTAGAAGCACGATTGTTTCCGTTTTAACGACACCATCGGTTATGGCGCCACTCGGGCGCATACAGAAGAACTCCCTGCTTACTTGGTCGGACGACGCCGGCCCGCAACTTGCCGCTGCCAGCTACGACGAGCTAAGATGTTACGAGATCGACAGCACTGAAGATCTGCGCATTGCGAAAGGCATATTCATGAAAGAAAAGGCATTTTCCCTCGGCATATTGCCTCGCACAACGAGCAATTTGATTTCAACGACGAGGCCCTGTCTTTATGGCATCGGCTATTGGGTGGACCTGATGGAGACGGCGCTGGCCGCATGAAGGTTCGGCGGGCTGAACTGTGGTCAAGCAGAATGGTTGACGGTGTTTTCCAGGCTGCCTGGCGGTGGGCGTCCGACCAAGCCGGCCATCCCACCACGCTACCAATAGCTGCTGATCACTTGCACGGCGCTGACCAGCCGCGTCACAAACTAAAAAAGTGGAATGCAACATAACAATCTCTCGACGCGAAATCATCGAGACGGGGTTTGACCGCCGGATCGGCTCTATCGATCCGTCGGTTCTGCTGGCACTTACATAGAGCTTGATCGGGAATTTGGCCAGGGTTATAAGTGGAATTTCTGCCTGAACACGGCATAGAAGCCGGGAACAGGAGAGAGCATGACGAAACGCCCCCGCCGTAATCACAGCCCTGAGTTCAAGGCGAAAGTTGCGCTTGCTGCAGTGTTCGGCGACGATCACCTCTTACCTTGCGCCACCTCCGCCGGTGCGGAGGGCAGCTGCCTGTTCCTTTTCGCCAAGGGTCGGAAATGGTGTGATCGACCAATCTATCAAGTCGACAGCACGCTGAAGTATCGCCTTGGTCCGAGCTGGGCTGGTTGAAGCGGCGATGACATGTCCGATCGTGTCCCGGTAATCACCTTTCCTGACGATCGGCGTCTTGGGTTCAATATACAATTGAACCTCGGTGACACCCGATATAGTGGCGGCCCGACTGTCCCCATCAATCCAATCGAGGGTGCCATCGCGATCAGGAACTAGGTTCCGCGCGGCCACAGTGTGCGAATGCCTTCTACGCAAGTCGCATTCCTCGCCAATGACAAGCTTGATGTGCTCGGTGACGAGATCGACACCGCAAGCCAGCCGAACCAGCTTAGGATTGGTCCCACCCGCAAGACGCGGATTGACTTCAATGACAACTGGGCCACGCTTCGTCCACCGGAATTCAATGTTCGTTGGCCCCCAGCCAAGGCCGAGAGCTTGCAAACAGCTCCGCGAAACATGTGCGATAAGTTTATACTCATCACCAGTTAGCGGGGCCGGATGGGTGAACTCACGAAACACGAAATGCGGTGGGCGGCCGAAGTCCGCGGTGCCAATCCCGACGACTTCATTTCCCATTAGGTCAACGCTATAGTATGGGCCTTCTGCGAATTCTTCGACCAGTACCCTCGGCGAAGACCGCCATATGTGCTGTCCGCCCAACAGATAACTCATATGTTCGGCTAACTCGTCGACGTTGCGGCACAATCGGACACCGCTGCTTCCGGTGCCTACGGCTGGCTTAAGAATCACCGGCAGGCCGATCTCCGCGGCAGAGCTTTTTACGTCCGCCGCATTCGCTGCCAAGCGATGAGCAGGTATTGGAACGCCGGCCACCGCGAGGAGCTGGCGTTGGGTGAATTTGTCGCAGCATCGTTCAATGGACGCGGGGTTGGGTCCCGGTAGATCGAAATGCCGGCAGAGCTTGCCAACTGTAGCGTAGACCTCCTCCTCGGCGCCAGTAATGCCCGCAATGTCATAGGTCGCACGCAGGCGAGAACATTCGTGGATCAGCGCATCGAGATTGTCTGTATCGACACTGATTGCCTCAGCCGCCGCAAGATAGTCGTATCGAGCTGGATCAGCCGACAGGGTAATTGGATGAAGACCAAGACGCTGGGCCGCTTGGACGAATAGCAGACCAATACGCCGATGGCCTTCAACCATGATGAGGGCTCTTCTTGCCATTGGCGTTGACCTCCGTTGCGTTATGTGCGGCGGTCAGAGGCGTAAAATTGGCATCGGCTTTTTTTAGCCGTGCCTGACCTCAGACTTTGCGGTGAAGGTACCATGGTCAGCGATCTGCGGTCGCAAAGATTCTGTGAATTTAGTTGAAGGATCTGTTGCCATGTGTTGATTTACTGGTGGTTTGGCACATAGCGTCGCGACGTCTACATGGAATAGGGCAGACGCACCTCACAGAAGGCTACCAGCCTTTAGTAGATTCGTCGTTCGTGTTTTCAGGTAGGTGAGCGGAGCCGTTCAAGGAGACACACGCGTCGCGCGACATAACATGATGCCGGCGGTCTTCAGAAGCCCCCGGATCTCGTTCTCGATCTTGTGTCGGATGCTGACCAGGAGGTCGCGTGCCGACAGTAGCGCCCGCAACACAGTGGATTTCCTTGAACCACCCCGTCCGCACGATCTGGGCCAGGCCGGGCCGCATCATGGCGATCCGTGTTGTTCGGCATCATCGAGAGGGCCGCGCTTGCGTGCCGCGCATCGAACATACGATTCGGCAATCCGCGCTTTGTCAGCTCATTCCAGAGCCAGACCGCCAGCGGGCCGGTTTCCATGCCGATCCTCGGAAGTTGCCCAGCCTTCCCGGTCAGCCAAATCTATGTGTCCGGATCGGTTGGAACACTTCCCTCGGCGATTTTCCGACCGTTCTCGTCGACCACGCAGATGGCGGTCTGTCCCATTGAGACATCCAGGGCGGCATACTTCGTCATTGGCAGTTCTCCTTCCTGCGCTGCGGCGCTAACCGATTCATCGACATAGTCAGGTTGGGGAACTGCCGCCCGGAATGCGAGAGGCGCCACCCGCGACTATGCTAAGTAGATGCTATGGGGCGAGCGGCGAGGGTGTGGCATTTGGCTGCGTGGCGAGAAGGCAGCGATTCCGACGCTCGAAGAAGAGGACGCGCGGCGGAGGAACCGCGAGCGGCAGACCTTGGTCGGTGAGCAGATTCGGCTCATCAACCAACCGCATCAAGGCGATTCTCGCCCGCTTCGGCATTCGCAGCTTCCGCTTGCGCCTACGCAATGCGGCCGACAGCTCATGGCCATCCGCATGGCGGAGGGAACGCCGCTGCCGGACAACACCCGCGCCGAGTTGCACCGCTTGCTTGAGCGGCTCGCCCTCGTGCGTGGGCAGAACCGCACCAATGAGAGAGACTGCCTGCGTAGGCTCGCCGCGGCTCAGGCTGCACCAGAAGGCCCGCATGCGATGGTGCGCCTCCTCGCACGGGTCATCGGCGTCGGTGTCGAGACGGCGGACATGTTGGTCCACGAGATCCTGTCGCGCGGATTGCGTGATCGCCGCGCGGTGGCGCGCTATGCCGGGCTCACGGGTTCGCCCGACGAGAGCGGCAAACGCCGGCGCGAGAAGGGGGCTGGCACGCGCCGGCAGTGCCAGCGTGCGGCATGGCATGATCCAATTGGCCTGTCGCTTTGTCCTCTTCCAGAAGGACAGTGCGCTGGCCCAATGGTTCCGCGCGCACGGCCGATGGCCGCCACGCGCAAGACGATGATCGTGGCGCTGGCGCGCAAGCTTCTGATTGCGCTGTGACGCGTCGTCAAGGCCCTTCCAGGCGCATCGTGCATTGTGCAGCGTCAGCCAAGCAGCGCCAGGACCGCATCGCCGATCTTGTCGGTGTCGATCGCCATCGCAGCATTTTAGCACAGACGGCACCTGTCTGCCACGGCCCAGACCGAATGAATACTGTTAAGACACACGATGTTTCTCGTTAAGAATGAGTGCTCGGGACAGACTGATCGTGACTTAGGCGTGACTTTTTCGATGCCGTTGTTTACAAATCGATAATTCTAAAATTTATGGCTTTTATGGAAGCGACCGTCCTGCTGCCGGTACCCATTTTTCGCATTACGTTTTTTATGTGGAAATTGACAGTGTTTACGGATATTCCCAGAATTTTTCCTATTTCCCACGAGGATTTGCCTCGCGCTGTCCAGAGTATACACTCTTTTTCTCTTACAGAGAGGCTAGGAGCTTCCTCTATGTGACTCGAATTCGCGAACTTCGCGACTCGTAGATGGAAATGCGACGCAGCAAGCTGCAAGTAAGTGATTGTTCTATTTTGGAATTCGCGGTCCCAAGATCGAGCAAAACTCATGATAGAGAAGCGGCCATCCGGGCCATGCAATGGAACGCTAATGCCTGACCTTAAGCCGAACGTCGCAGCCTCGTCCAAAACGCGCCGTTCGTCTTCAGTCGTGCTTGCGTCGTTGTACACCTCGCTCCATAGAAAGGCGCCTGAACGCTGTCGACTCGTTTTGATGATGGGGTCTATCTCGTCATAACCCATTTCGAAATAGCGCTCCTGCCATTCATCAGGATAATTCAGCATGACCGCCGGATCGCCTCGGATCGACTTCAAAAATTTTTGGTCGGGCGCAAGAGAGCCATAGGCGATCCACGGGCAATCAAGATTCAGGGCAAAAGCAGACAACAGGTCAAACAACTGCTCAGATTGAGCAACGCCATTAGTCTGGTCGAGAAATCGGCCGAACTTGACCGCAAACGCCTCCCCGGCTGCCGCCGGGAAATGCATCGACGGGACCAAATGAAACTGGTCAGACATTCTGGTTGCCAGCCCTCGAAGCTGAAGGACCGCAGTCATCGGCGGGCGTTCCATAGTCTCGGCTCGCAGGCATCTTGCGCTTGATATTGTCACTGGTGGACAAAGCTGCCGGCTGCCAGACTGCAGCTCTGCGCGCCATCCTCGGCCGGCATCGCCAAAGGTGTATCACATTCCCGCGGCGCGTAAGGCTTATATTGAGTTAAATGTAGGTCACGAAAGTTGCTGGGATGTATAAAATTTATAAACAAGCGCTTTAAATTCAGAGTTTTCATAAATTGATCTCCCCTATCATGTCGGTGTCTCCACGCGTCACCCGGGGATGTCTCGGTCATTGTTAAAATCTGAAGGAGCGGCGTTGCCCGCGTCGAGGCTGTAGGCTCGGGATGTCGATTCCACTGAGGAGAGCAACGCCATGAAGAGGAATAACACATTGCCGACGGCTCCGGCGACCGGAGCTTTGGAAGAAGCGATCGCCGACGTTCAGGAGAGCTTCGAGAGGCTCTGCCTTGCGGCGGGAATGGAGGCGCTGGGCGCGATGATGGAGGCGGATGTCGAAGCGGCCTGCGGTCCGTGCCGTGGCCTGGTGAATGCGAAGCTCTTTCGCGTCGGTCTTCAGCCTCAATAAAGGGGAGGGAACCGCGCCTGCTTATCACAGGCGGATGTCATGGCAATGAATTGGAAGGGCCAATTGTCGCGCGACGGCTTATTGACTGGCTGCCCGAAGCGGAAACCTGTGGAAGGGTCATCATCGTACCAGCGCTCCATCCACCGGCCGTGCAGGCGTGGAGCCGTAACACGCCGGTCAATGGGTTGAATCTCAATCGAGTGTTCCCGGGCCGCGCCGACGGGTCGGTAACCGAACGAATCGCGGATGCTGTTTCGCGCCTATCGTTGCCAATGGCCGAAACCGTATTTGATCTGCACAGCTTCGGACCAACGTGGGATTTTCCACCGGCGAGCACCACGCATCCCATTGCTGATGCCGATTTGATGGCCAAAACGGTCAGAATGGCAGAAGCGTTCAAATTTCCCATGACATTGGTCTGGGAATACGACGATATCCCTGGAGTGTTCGATATCGTGGCCCAAAACCACGGCAAGGTATTCGTTTGCGCTGAACTCGGCAGCGGCACGGTCTGCTCCGACAGTCTAGCGATCTACGAAGCTGGAGTACGCAACGGCCTTATCGCGCTTGGGCTTGTCGAGGGAAAAGCCGCGTATCCGACCTTCCGTCAACAGAATTCTAGCCAGACACTTGAAACGCTCTAGTCCGACCAGCTGAAATCGCCCGCGCGAGGCATCTTCGAACCGTGCTGCTCGGTGCTGGATGAAGTGAAGCAGGGAGATCTCGTAGCCATCCAGCATCCGATGCAGTCGAGTCGCTGTCGGATAGTTCCATTGATATTCGCGCGCCTACCACATCTACCGTCTGCGCTATCCGATCCGGAGCGCATGTCGACGCCGACGAGGAGGTGGCGCTCCTTGCGAGATCGCTAGATGTCTACAATCCGGTGCGCATCGACCACCCGCGAGATCAACAGGAAAAAGTCTATATGCGGGGCGCCTTCGAGGATAAGGACCCAGCCTGGACTGCCCGCCGAGGACTGGCTAGCGTGTGAGACCTCAAGCGTACGACTCACACTCGTCGGTACCATTGTCGCTGGGGTCGCTCCTTTTTTTGCCGCCGTCACCGGCTCTCTAGCAGAGGTAGAGCCGGGCGGTGTTCGGAAGCACTGGCACGTCGGATCATCGCCATTCGCGCCACTTCGTCGCGAACGAATTCCGGTGAAATGTAGTCCGAACCGCCGCACCGAAGCTCTCGCCGCCCCGCTTGAGTGCCGCCTTGAGCTTCTGCCGGCCCGCCGCAGCGGCCGCGCGGCAAGGCGAGGCCGAGAGGCTGCGGGCGGATAATGGAGCGCTTGCTTCTGGGCCGGCTGCGCCACTGCGTCTTCTGCCATCGTTGCAACCGGCGCAGTGATGGCCTATCTGAATGACCGCCGGGGCGATGTCGAGTTAAACGAGGGCCGAAGCTGCTGGTGGGATTGAGATGATGTTTCAGTCGGTTCCGGTCGCAGTGCTCCACTCAGACATGGCGGATAGCGGTAAAGATAGGTCTGGAAGGCGGAACGTTCGCGGCGAGACGGGACAAAATGATTTCGCAAGGCTGAGAAGATTTGGGGGTGCGTTGTCCGGGGTCTCGCGATCCAGCTTCGCCCGTTAGGCCTCCGTCGGTCGCTCGGATGACATCGGTCGGCATCTGCGTGTAGCGTGCCGCCGAGGATAGATTCTGATGCCCAAGTTTGACCTGATGAAGCCGATATCGGTGTCGTTCTCCAAGAGGTGCGTCACGAAGCTGTGTCTCCTTCCTGACCATGTCGGGTACTTTCCGTCCCAGCCAGATTTTCTCGGCAAATATGTCCGGTCCATGGCGACATAGTCTTGGGCCCCTCCTCGGGCCTGCAGAAGAGATGTGTCGAGGTGAATGAGTAAGCGCTCGCCAAAACCGTGGTTACATCGGATCGCTGTCTCCTCAGGTCGTCTGCTGAGCCTCCTCAACAATCTGCAAAGTCGGCAACACTATCTCGCGTAATTGGTCAGGCTTCCACGGCTGCAAGCCGTGGTTCACGGGTAAAATTGCAGAGCTTGGCGCGTTACCCAGGAACTCGCCGCGACAGAGCGCAACAGGCTGTTGCGGACTGGTTTCCAATAGATGCGTCAGAGCGATGGCGGTTCGCTCAGGGAGGGACGGCCATCTGAAAACGCGATGGCACCGCCCCGGACTTTATATTGGCGAACTCAACGCCAAATGACGCATAGTTGGGCAGGTAATGGATGGACCGGATCCGATAACAAATGCGTTTGGAACAAAGAGTGAAACGAAGTGCAGATCAAAGATATCCTGCTCGCGCCTGGCAACGGCGCTTTTTTCTATGACGATCAGGAAGCCATTAGGTCCGGCGCAATCCAGGACGGCTTCGTCTATGTCGGCGCACCGACAACGCTTGGGTTCACGTCGATTCGCATTCCAGCGTCTTCGCTCAGCGTCGGGCTCGTCCTTAGCGACGACATCGTTGTCTGGGGCGACATGATGAGCGTTCAGTACTCTGGTGCTGGCGGACGCGATCCTTTGTTCAAAACCGCTCAAATTTCGGATTTGACGTCACGGGTCGTGACGCCACGGCTTCTCGATGTCGATGCGTCTCGCTACCTTGATGCCTGCGCCCACGTTTTCGAGCCCTACGAACATCAGCGACTACCTCTGGTTGTTGAGTATGGCGTCAGTCAAGCTCTTCTTCGCGCAGCCGCCCAGCTTCAGCGCAAGACGATGGCGGAGATCATATGCGCGGAGTTTGGTCTGCATCTGCCGACGTGCCGCGTACCGATTTACTGCCAGAGCGGTGACGCTCGAGAAATCAACGTCGACAAGATGATTCTGAAGGCCGTGGATGTGCTTCCCCATGGCCTGATCAACTCACGGCAAAAATTCGGCGCAGACGGCCAGACGTTCGTGGAGTTCGTCAAGTGGGTTGCGACGCGCACGCGCGAAATCGGCCGCGCGGGGTATCATCCGGTGCTGCATTTCGATGTGTATGGCTGGATCGGCCTGGAAATTGGCCTGGAGCCCCAACGGATCGCCGACTTTATCTGCAGGGTTGCCGACACCGTTCCGGGTTTCGCGCTCAATATCGAGTGCCCGGCAGATTTTGGTTCGACGCAAGCCCAAATTGATAGCTATGCCCGGATTGTCTCGATTTTGGATGAGCGGGGTTCCAGCGCTCGCGTTGTCGTGGACGAAAGGTGCAATACGCTCGAAGATATTCGGCAATTTGCGGAAGCGAAGGCCGCGCATCTCATTCAAATCAAGACGCCGGATGTTGGCTCAATTGCCGACACTGCGCGTGCCGTTCTCATTTGTAAGGAGAACCAAGTTGGAGCGTATGTCGGAGGAAGCTGTACCGAGACAGATCTCTCCGCCCAAGCTTCTGTCCACGTATCGGTGGCAACCCAGGCCGACATGATGCTTGCAAAGCCCGGAATGGGGGTCGACGAGGCATTCTCAATTGTAGGGAACGAACAAAACCGATTGCTGGCGATGCTGAGCCGTCGTCGGGCTCAAAACGAAAACGTTGATGAAAAGCGCGGTGTGTCGTGATGCAAAACTGCCTTGAGGGGATCACCGTCGTTGCTGTGGAGCAGGCCGTAGCTGCGCCTTACGCGTCGTCTCGCCTTGCAGACGCAGGCGCGCGGGTCATCAAGGTCGAAAGGCCCGAAGGGGATTTTGCACGAAACTACGACAAGTTGGTGCGGGGACAGAGCGCTTATTTCGTCTGGCTAAATCGGGGTAAGGAGTCAGTTTGCCTAGACTTGAGGTCGGAGGCGGACCGTGCCGTCCTGGAATCGCTCATCACCGTTGCTGACGTCTTTATCCAAAACCTAAAGCCGGGCAGCATCGAAAAACTGGGCTTCGGGTCTGCTGATCTGCGCCGACGGTTTCCGCGGCTGATCACCTGCGACATCTCTGGTTTCGGGGAGACAGGGCCGTATTCCCATTTGAAGGCTTATGATCTCATCGTCCAGGCCGAAACAGGTCTATGCGCAATCACCGGCAACCAACAAGGGCCTGCGCGTGTAGGGGTGTCGGTTTGCGACATCTCGGCGGGCATGACGGCACATGGTGCCATTCTTCAGGCGCTGTATCACCGCGAGGTCACCGGCGAGGGGGCCAGCATTCAGGTGTCACTCTTCGATGCCGTCGCCGACTGGATGAATGTACCGGTTCTGCAACACGACCATAGCGGCTACCACACAGTACGCGCGGGGGTGAAACACCCATCACTGGCGCCGTATGGCGCCTATCGTTGCGCCGATGGCAAAGATGTCATCTTTTCGGTTCAGAATGACCGCGAATGGGTAAACTTCTGCGAGAAATTCCTTAGGCAACCGGAGCTCACACGCGCACCTGGTTTCGCCGACAACATGGAGCGCCTCGGCCACAGTGCACAGCTTGATGAGATCATTGAACGGAGGTTTTCCGAACTGTCCTGCCAGGAAGCAATGCAGGAGCTTGAGGCGGCCGGTTTGGCATATGGCCGACTTAACGAAGTGGCGGATGTTTCAAAGCATCCCCACGTTCGCAGGGTCGAAGTTGGCACACCCAAAGGAACTGTAGAGACGATAGCGCCGGCGACTATCTTCAACTCTGAGCGCCCCTCTCTGCGCCCAGTTCCGGCCCTTGGCGCTCATACGGAGACTATCCGGGAAGAGGTTCTGGGGCGTTTGCGCGAAAGAGCCGCGTCAGCGTGAGCGCGCATCTTGTCGGTAAGGTGGGCGCGCTCGCGACGGAGCGTGCCTGCTTGCCATCGCAGTGCATCGGCCGCCCAGCAAGCTCACTGCCGCCGCCCTCGCTAGAATCGAACGCAGAGTCGACTCCATGATCAGGGACACCGTTCCGGCCGTTGAAAGCGCGATGTCTGTACCCCGATGGAGATCCCTACTCTTTGTTCCCGCTCACGTTCCGCGCTTTGTGGAGACGGCCCATGAGCGCGGTGCAGATGGCGTCATACTCGACCTCGAGGACTCCGTTCCCCAGGATCAAAAGGGCGAGTCACGGCGGCAGCTTTCTGCATCCGTGGCAAAGGTGGGCCGCAAGGGCGCATCTGTTTTGGTCCGCGTCAACCGTGGCCTGCGCGCTTTGACCGCCGATCTCGACGTAGCCGTCATGGCGGGTGTTGACGCACTTGTTCTCCCCAAGGTGGATTCGGCAGAGTGGGTGTCAGAGGTCGCCAGTGCCGTAACGGAACTCGAACAGGAAAGAAATCTTGCGCTGGGACGCATCCGGTTCCTTGCCCAGATCGAGACCCCGGCAGCATTGCAAAGACTCGCGGCCATTGCGTCGGCCCATCCCAGGATGGCTGCAATGGCCCTTGGTCCTGAAGACTTCAGTGCCGCTGTTGGCGGCGCCCCGGAATTTGACCTGCTCCTGGCCCCGAACCTTGCCGTTCTGTTTGCCGCCCGTGCGGCCGGGTTGCTCCCCCTGGGCTTCATAGGAAGCATCGTCGAGTTCTCGGACACTCATGAACTTCGTGAAGCCGCGGCGCATGCGCGGCGGCTTGGCTTTGCCGGAGCTTTGGCGATCCATCCGACACAGGTGGCCATATTCAATGAGGCTTTCTCGCCAAGCGCACAGGAACTCGAGTGGGCCCGCGATGTCGTCACGGCGGAGAACGATGCCGCCTCCCGCGGACTGTCTGCATTCCCGTTGAATGGTAAGATGGTTGATCCGCCAGTGGTGCGGCGCGCCCACGAGATCCTGGCCCTTGCTGGCAGCAACTGACCTATGCCTCTGCTCAACGGGCGGGACAGGGCGCCTGTCCCGGTATGTGCTCGGCAGCATTGCAGCTTGATCGCCATCTGGTTTCGAGATAGATATGAAGAAACTGAGAAGAATGCCTCAGTTGGGTGCCTTACACCGTGGATATCAGACAGTTAAAATACTTTGTCGGCGTAGTGGAAGCAGGCAGTTTTACGAAGGCCGCTGCGCTGCTTCACGTCGCTCAGAGCGCCCTTAGCCTGCATGTGCGCCAACTGGAGGAAAGCTTCGGCACCCAGCTGCTGGTACGCGATAGGACCGGTGTCAGCGTCACGGCGTCCGGAGACAAGCTGCTTGAGCGCGCCCGGATCATCCTGAAGGAAATTCAGCTCACTGAGGCGGAACTGACCAGCTCGGTGGCTGCTCCTTCCGGAGAGGTGAGCATTGGCATTCCGTCCGGAGCCGCTCGCGTCCTTAGCAGTCCGCTGCTTGAATCGGTAAGAAGCGAATTGCCGAGGATCTCACTTAAGATGATCGAGGGCATGACGGGACCGCTGGAGGAGTGGATGGCTGCTGGCCGTTTCAATCTGGCCGTCCTGTACCGGACTGCCGAGAGCGTGGGGCCAATGACGGTGCTAGCCCGCGAAGAGTTTTACCTGGTGGTGCCGCCTGGTCAACCGCCTTTCGAAGATTCGATACCGCTGGCCGACCTGCACGCATTTCCGCTGGCGGTTCCCATGCGCAACAACAATGTCAGGCGTTCGGTGGCTGATGTCGTTGCCCAACACGGTTGTGTGCTGGACGTCAGATTCGAGGTCGACTCCCTTTCTACGATCATCAGTATGGTCATGGAAGGAAAGGCGTATTCCATCCTTACCCCGTCGGCCATTCAGAAAGAGGCGTCTCAAGGCCAAGTCCGGACGGTTAAAATCATTGATCCAGTGATCACCCGTTCCGTTGTGCTTGCCGTCAACCCGAAAGATGAGCGCTCCCCAGCCGTTTCTGCGGTCCGCAAGCTGATCCCCAAGGTCGTCAGGACATTAATCGAGAGCAGGCACTGGTCAGCCATGGCTCCGGACCGTGCTTAGGCACACCCAAAGCACTTTCAGTGCTACAGCTCCTCCGCGAGTGCCTGAGCCGTATCAATCTGTATTCGAGATGGTTTTGGTCGATATTCCATATTTGACCGGGCGTGACCGTCGCGATGAAACTGCCGAGAAGCGAGCCTAGGTCCGGATATCGGCTGGCCTCGCACTGGCAGGAATTCAGTCAAGCGGAGCATGCGATGTCCAACGCCACGACCTATCAGCTTTTCATCAATGGCAGGTGGCGAGGCGGTGATGACGGAGCCACTCTGCCGGTGACCAACCCGGCGACAGAGAAGGTATTTGGCTCGGTGGCCGCGGCTTCAGCGTCGGATCTTGATGAGGCCCTCGCTTCGGCAGAGCGGAGCCGCAAGGCCTGGTCCTCACGGCCTGCAAAAGATCGCGGCGAGATTCTCCTAGCAGCCGCCAGGATTCTGGCAGCGAAGGTTGAAGCGGCAGCTAGGGACCTGTCAGCAGAACAGGGAAAGACGATTGCCGAAGCAACAGGCGAGTACGCGCGCGCTGTCGAAACGCTGGAGTGGAACGGAACGCACGCCGAACAGTTGTCGGCCCCTATTCCGATGGGCCCGAACCGGATGATCGTCCCCGAGCCACTTGGCGTCGTTGCTGCTTTTACGCCTTGGAACTATCCCGCCGTTCTCATCGCCCGCAAGGTCGCCCCCGCTTTGGCGGCAGGCTGCCCCGTGATCCTCAAGGGGGCTGAAGAGACACCAAGCGCGGCTGTCCATTTCGTCGAAGCCTTGCAACAAGCGGGTATTCCGGACGGCGTGGTCAATCTCGTCTTTGGGGTTCCGGTGCAAATTTCCCGGCATCTTCTCAGCTCGCCGATCGTGAAGGTCTTAACTTTCACGGGCTCTACTGAGGTTGGAAAACAGCTCGCCAAGCTCGCCGCGAACAACTTACAGCGGTGCATTCTTGAACTCGGTGGGCACTCCCCGGTCGTTGTATGCGAGGATGCCGACCTGGCAAAAGCCATACCGGCAATTTCGGAATACAAGTTCGAGTGCGCGGGCCAGAGTTGCAATGCGCCGAGCAGGATCCTCGTCGCGCGGACCCTCTATCAGGAATTCCTATCCCGGATGACGGAAGCAGCCCAGAAGATCAAGATCGGCCCGCCGGACGACCCTGCGACGGAGATGGGACCAATGGCAAACGCGCGGCGAATCGAGGCCATGCAGCGTCTGGTCAAGGACGCGGTCGATCACGGCGCCCGCACCGAAACTGGCGGCATCCGCCTCGACCAGCCCGGCTTTTACTGGCCGCCAACCATCCTGACAGGGGTACCAAAGGATGCGAAAGTGCTTCATGACGAGCCGTTCGGGCCGATCCTCACCGTGGCGCCGTTCGACACGATCGAGGAAGCGATCGAAGAAGCCAACGCCACTGAGTATGGCTTGGCTGCCTACTTCTTCACCGGTGCGAGCGATGCGAAGCGGGCGCTGATCGGCGGTCTTTCGGCAGGCGCGATCAGTGTAAATTACCTGAAAGGGGTTTCCGCAGATGCACCATATGGTGGCGTCAAACAAAGCGGGTACGGATATGAGGGGGGCGAGCAGGGATTGCGGAGCTTCCAGAGCCTGAAACTGATCAACGGGTTCGGCTCATTCGGATGAGATTTCGTGAATAGGACAAGATCGACCATTGCCGGGGAGGATATCACAAAGAGCGTCGCTGACGCCCTTCAGTACATCTCGTATTACCATCCTCCCGACTATATCCGGTCCCTTTCGCGGGCATACACTCGCGAACAGAGCCCGGCGGCGAAGAACGCCATCGGGCAGATTTTGCTGAACTCCCGCATGGCGGCCTTCGGACGGCGTCCGATCTGCCAGGATACCGGTCTCGTAGTTGTCTTTGCCAACGTCGGCATGGACGCCCGCATCAAATCAACGGCCAGTTTCGCCGACCTCGTGAATGAGGGCGTCCGTCGGGCGTATCTTGACCCCTACAACCCACTTAGGCCATCGATCGTCGCTGATCCGCTCGCCGGACGGGTCAATACCCGCGACAACACGCCGGCGGTCATCCACGTCGACCTCGTGCCCGGGAATGGAATCGAGATTACCATCGCTGCAAAAGGCGGCGGGTCGGAAAACAAGGCGCGTTTCACCACCCTGAACCCCAGCGCGTCCGTTGCCGACTGGGTGGTCGATACTGTTTCGACCCTTGGCAGCGGATGGTGCCCGCCCGGCCTTATCTCGGTCGGGATCGGTGGTAGCGCTGAAAAGGCGATGCTGCTGGCCAAGGAGGCAATGAACGAGCCGATTGACATGTCGGAACTGCTTTCCAGGGGGTCTTCAAACGCGGAGGAGGAACTGCGGATCGAGCTTTATGAGCGAATTAACGCGCTCGGCATTGGCGCCCAGGGCCTTGGAGGTCTGATGACAGTGGTTGACGTCAAGGTTGCGACCTATCCTACACATGTAGCGTCCAAGCCTGTGGCACTTATCCCGCAATGCGCCGCTAACCGGCACTTGAAGTTTACCTTGGACGGCACAGGACCGGTACAGCTCCAACCGCCCGATCTTTCCGAATGGCCCCAGATCGGTCATGAGGACTTGCATACAACCGGCGTCCGTCGGGTCAATCTCGATGCGCTCACGAAGGAACAGACGGCATCGTGGCGCTGCGGGGAAACCCTTCTTTTGTCCGGAAAGATGTTGACGGGCCGTGACGCCGCCCACAAGCGAATGGTCGACCTGATCGATGCCGGCAAGCCGCTCCCGGTCGATCTGCAGGGACGCGTGATCTACTACGTCGGACCAGTTCGCGCGGTGAGGGATGAGGTCGTCGGGCCTGCTGGCCCAACAACCGCCAGCCGGATGGACGCTTTTGCTGAAAAGATCCTCGCCGAGACCGGGCTCTTCGCGATGCTGGGGAAGGCGGAGAGGGGACCGGCGGCCATCGAGTCGATTGTCAGGCACAAGGCGCCCTATCTCATCGTGGTGGGGGGCGCTGCGTACCTGATTTCAAAATCGATCAAGGCGGCGCGGATCGTTGCCTTTGAAGACCTGGGCATGGAAGCGATCTATGAATTCGAGGTGCAGGACATGCCAGTCACCATGGCTGTCGATGTCGAGGGAAACTCCATTCACAATTCCGGGCCCCTTGAGTGGCGTAAGCGCATGGCGGCCGACAGCATCGCCCGCAGCATCGGCGTTTGAGTCTTCCGGCTGGCCGATCCGGCCAGGCTCAATGTCGCGACGTCGGGCCGGGCCGGACTCTGGGCCCTAGCGGCAACACGGGCGGCATTTGCGGTGCCTGGGCTCCTCGGCGAGCCAAAGAAGAAAGGCCTTCAATTCCTCTCGAAGCCAAATGCGGCGATGTAAACACTGCATCGACCATGCCGTCGACGCGATCGATGCTCGGGAACTGTCGAGGGTGCCAATCAGGTAAAGTAGCCGAGATTCAAAAAATGCGCTGTCTATTTCGACGAGGTCTCTGCCGAAAGGCGACTAAACCTCTCCAGTGCGTCATCGTCTCATTAGGCGGCGGGGCGATAGCCAACTGCTTCTAAAGCCTTTCCATGGTTCGAACTCCCTCACCTGACTTTCGACAACTCCACTCTGGTGCATTGCGGGCCGAGAATAGGTGCCGTCCACTACATTTGTTCGCTTCAATTAATGATAGAATTGGTTGGCACTGATTGCGCTGTCGACCACGGCTTGAGAGTAAAGGTTATGAAGTCGAAACCCGACCCTGTTCGATTAGACGCTTGGGATGTCCGGATTCTCTCAGAGATTCAGTCAGACGGTCGGATTTCGAAAAGCGAGCTCGCAAAGCGTGTTCACCTTTCGGCGTCGGCCTGTTCGGAGCGGCTCCGCGTGCTCCAAGCCGCAGGGATCATTGAGGGGTTCTACGCGCGACTAAGTCCAGCCCTCATGGGGGGCATCATCTCTATAATGGTTGAGGTGGTTCTGGATCGCCATCGTCTCGAGGACCAACGGCACTTCGAGACTGCGATCCAACAGATTCCGGAAATCCTGGACTGCTGGGCCATCGGGGGGCGGATCGACTATTTGATGCGCGTTTCATCCCCTTCCATGGCGGCGTATCAGGATTTCATGGAGGGACTCCTGCAGGCAGGATTGGGGATCAACCAATACTACAGCCTTGTCGTAACGAAGCCAGTGAAAGCCAATTCACCGATTCCGTTGTCCTCCTTCAAGCGGAGATGAACTCTGAAGCGTTTTCGTCGGCAATTAGTCCCGATTCCGCGAATTCATCGGTCAGATACGCACATTTCCGCGAAATTCGAGAGGCCGTTGCGCATATAACGAGCCAGTCGACCGAGTGTTTCGCGTCAATTTTTCGGGCGAGAGCAATCAAGCTTTTGAGCAATTTAGTCGGAGATCCGAAAAGTTCTACGCCCAGGATATAAGCTCAGAAGCACATTATTGCCAACAAGCGTTAACTGCCGGCCCTGCGACAAGCTCATAAGTATGTGGATATGAAGGCCAATTATGGCTGGAAGACCCGACAACCGCGGAAAGGGACCACCAGATAATCCCGGAAAAGGACCGCCTCACGGAGTGCCTTCCGGGCCGCTTCACGGTGTTCCGAAGGGGCCGCCTGATCCGCCCATGCCCCCGCCGCGCAAGGTGGGATGAGAGGATGGTTGATCCCGATTCATCCATGACGACCCCGGCGCAGCCAGTTCCCCGCTGGGAGAGGCGTTATCCGGGGCGGCTTAAATACGAACTCGACGCGCTGCACGCCGCCGGGATAACGCCTGAAATAGACGAGCCGGCCCTCGCTGCCGGGCGATTATCGCTCACATTCGACTGGCCGCTCTATACGGCGACGCCCCTTCGTTTGCAGGCTGTCTTTCCCGACGCCTACCCGCACTTTCGGCCTCAGGTCTTTCTGCTCGCCGGCCTGGCCTCCCGCCGGCGCGCCACCGCAGTCCTATCGAGGGCAATCTCTGCCTGCTCGGCCGCGACACCCGGCAGTGGACACCGGGCTGGTCGCTTTGCACGTTGCTCGAAAAACAGCTCGCCGACTCCGTGCGTGGTACCGGTGAGGAAGACCAGCAGGGCGAGCCTGCCGAATACTGGTGGAACAACCTTGGCCGTAATTCCGGATCTTATTGTCTGATCGACAGCGGCTGGGATGTCGGCGACACCTCGCAGGGCACATTGCAGCTGCGTTACATACAAGATCAAACGGTCAAAGTGGAGGCCGAGAACGGTCCAATCCATATTCCGGCGGTCAGGGCCTATGTCGAAGAGGTTCGCGCTGAGGATGGCCAAGTGCTTCACCAATGGGCGGGTCCGCTCCCAACCGACTTGGCCGACGCCAAGAATCAGCTGGAGGTTCCGTGGGTAAGATCAAAAGACACGATGCTGCCCGAACCTCAGCTCGACGCACAGCTAAAAAGGCTCCGCCAAGATTACTCATGGCTCCAGCGTACTCGGCCACGAAACTACGGTTCAGGTCTGAAGTTTGACCTCTGCGCACTCGTCTATCCGAGCGAGCTCACCTTTGGTGAGACGGGCCTCGGCTGGTGCTTCGTCATGGTCTTCGGTCATGCGCACGGCTTTGAGCCGAAGAAGAACAAAGCCCCCAAATCACTGCGTATCACGGCGTTGCCCGTTTTTTCGCGCCGGGCCGGGCGACATTGGCTGGCGCGTTCCGGCCGTTGCATTCCTCAAAGACAAGCGGATCCTTGTCGTCGGAGTTGGCGCCGTCGGCGCACCGGTAGCGATCGAACTTGCTCGCAACGGATGCCGCACCCTCGATCTCGTCGAACATGACATTCTTGAGCCAGGAAACACGATCCACTGGCCGCTGGGCGCAGCCGCCTGGGGTCAACGCAAGGCAGACGCCTTGCAGGCTTTTCTCGCTCGCCAGTATCCGGCAACCGAAGTCCGTAGCCATTCGCATTTTATAGGTATTGCGGCGCAGGCTCTGAGCGATCCGGGTGACGACGATATCCTCGACTCGCTCATCAGGGACGCCGATCTCGTTATCGATGGCAGCGCTTCGCACGGCGTCACAACGCTGCTGGATGACCGCTGCCGAAGCGCAGCCGTTCCGCTCATAAGCTTGTCCGCGACGCCGACGCTGGAGGGCGGCACCGTTGTCCGGCACGTCCGCGAAAGCGGCTGCCCGAACTGCCTTTTGCACGCATGGCACAAGCACGAGATCGAACCCCCGCCAGGACAGGATGCCGGTGACGAGGCCCTGACCCAGCCGGCGGGGTGCAGCGAGCGCACATTCACCGGTGCCGACTATGATCTGCAGGAACTTTCGCTCCAGGCGGTGAGGCTGGCCATCGATACCCTCTCGGGTAAGGCGGACGATGGTTCGGTCGTGCAGACACTCAGCTTTGTTGATGATGAACGAGCGCGGCGTCCGCCGCGCTGGCGTGTCGATTCGCTGCCCAAACATCCGGACTGCCGGGGCGGGCATTGATTTTGCCGGATGTCGATGTCTGGCTGCCTAACACCGTGACTCAGGAATGCGCGGTTGAAGCCGACACCAAACTCCCATTAGAAACCGGCGGCACTTTCATGGGCTGGTGGTTGAATCCTGATACCGCCGTCGTAACCGCCATGATTGGTCCCGGACCCGGCGCCCTTCACGAGCGCTTCCGGTTC
Organism: Mesorhizobium sp. M0437; assembly: GCF_040321335.1. NCBI lineage: Bacteria > Pseudomonadati > Pseudomonadota > Alphaproteobacteria > Hyphomicrobiales > Phyllobacteriaceae > Mesorhizobium > Mesorhizobium sp. M0437. Next base: position 6,707 of record NZ_JAMYRK010000068.1, on the reverse strand, counting down.
CAGCCGGATCAGCAATGGCAGCTTGAGCAGATTGCCGCCCACTATGAGCGTTCGGGTCGCCGCGAGACTTACCTCGGCGACTGGCATAGCCACCCCGGCGCTTCGAGCGGCGCGCTGAGTTGGACCGACCGCGGCGTCCTTCGCCGCGTTATCGCCACACCAGAAGCCCGCTGCGCACTGCCGCTGATGATGATTCTATGGGGTTCTTCCGGCACATGGCAGCTGACGGCGTGGCGAGCACAAACGGTGCCGCGGGTGGTGCTCTGGGACAAGCTGCATCTCGATCCGGTGCAGATAAGGGCCTTTTGAAATCTCCGCACACGCAGATGCCAGCGGCTTGATGAAAGGCATGACCTGGCATCCGCTTCGGTCAGGCGATGATCCGGCCAACCTGCGCGAGGAACGGCCTGCCCGACAGCGTGGGCTGCAGCGGGTGAAGTCGCAAACGGCCGCGCCCGCCGGCGTGGACCCGCTGCATTGCTCCTGACGACCCATGCGGCGACCTGCTCCGCCGGGGCCTGGCCGATGTCGCTTGTACACGCAGCGCTGGCTTATCGAGCAGTTCTTCCGAGTGATGAAGACCCAGGGCTTGAAGATCGAGACAGCCAATTGCAATCGGGACAGATGGAAGCGTCCACTGCTGTGTGGACACGGTGTCGAGCCTTGGCGAGCGTCCAAATCTATGCGAAAGAAGAATCTAGAGCACGTCCTGGGATCGCAAGTCGATCGTGATGTGAAGAGGGGACCTTTGCTGCTCGATGAGGAGACCGCGGAGGGTCTTCTCGAGCATGCTTCCCCTGCCGCGCGACTCAGCGATCCCAACGCCTTCATAACGCTGCGAATCTGCTTAAAGAGGGTGGCAATCCTGAATAGCCCAAGGCGTGCCGCCACGAGCGTGCGCATCACCATATGTCCGAACATATCCCGGCGAGACGAAGAACACATCGCGGAGGTTCTGTTGGGCTGCTGGATGGGGGCCTTCGGACAGCGCATCTCGTAATACCAGTCCCCGGGTTTATGCGGTACCTTCGCAGACATTCGCCGACGAACAGAACACGGCGACGGCCGCACTGATGCCCTTATCCGCCTCAAGGAGAAGGTAAATCCAGAAGTTGGTTTTCACGTTGTTTCAGGCCGATTTCAGCGGATTCGTTGGTTAAAGAGGTGCATTCCCGCGAAACTCCAGAGGTGTTTATGGATATGCTTGTTTCAAATAGCAGCTGGCCAAGGATTCTCCGCCGACTGCTCGCGAGGAGAGGAACTATGCGCTTGAGCAATCTGGGGACTGAGCAGCTGCGGGAGAAGGACCGAAGCTTCGTCTTTCATCCGTCTACACACTTGGCCAAGCACAGCCGTGGCGAGACGCCAAACAGGATCATGGCCGGTGCGGAAGGCGTGTACATCTGGGACACGGAGGGTCGGAAAAGTCTCGACGGTTTCGGAGGACTCTACTGCGTCAATATGGGATATGGTTGCACGGAGATTGCCGACGCCATTGCCAGGCAAGCACATGAACTGCCGTTCGCGCATGTTTACGCCAGCCAAGGCACCGAGCCGGTTGCTCTCTTGGCGGAGGCTGTGGTCGAGTATTTCGGTCAAGATATGCGGAGGGTCTATTTCGGCCTCTCCGGTTCCGACGCCAACGAAACCAACATCAAGCTGGTCTGGTATTACAACAACATCCTCGGCCGCCCCGAAAAGAAGAAGATCATCTCGCGCAATCGCGGATATCACGGGTCCGGGCTGGTCACCGGAAGCCTGACAGGGCTTCCCTTTTTTCACGATTTCTTCGACCTGCCTTTGAATTTGGTGCGCCATACGACGACGCCCCACCATTACCGCCAGGCGCATGATGGCGAAAATGAGGAAGCGTTCTCCAGGCGCTGTGCCAACGAACTTGAAGCCCTTATTCTTGCTGAGGGTCCAGAGACGGTTGCAGCCTTCATCGGAGAGCCGGTACTTGGGACCGGCGGCATCGTTCCGCCCCCTAAGGGATATTGGGCCGCGATTCAAGGAGTGCTTGACAAGTACGATATCCTTCTTATCGCCGATGAGGTGGTCTGCGGCTTCGCGCGAACCGGTGAGAAATTCGGTTCCCATCTCTATGGCATGCGTCCGGATTTCGTGACCATCGCCAAGGGGTTGAGTTCAGCCTATCTGCCTATCTCCGGGTCAATTATCGGCGATCGCGTCTGGTCGGTGTTGGAACAAGGAACGGAAAAGCACGGCCCACTCGGCCATGGCTGGACATATTCCGGTCACACGCTTTGCGCTGCCGCCGCGCTTGCCAATATTCGATTGCTAAAAGAAAGGAACATCCTCGAACATGTCAGGGATGTCGGGCCGTACTGGCAGGCTCGCATGAAAGCCGAGCTGGAGGGACATCCCATGGTTGGCGAGGTTCGCGGCGTCGGCATCCTGTCCGCCGTGGAACTGATGCGGGATCCTAAAGAACGGGTGCCATTCGAGGCCGGACTTCAGGTCGGCGCGCGCGCCGCCGCTGCTTTGTTTGAGAATGGTGTCATCGGCCGCGCTATGCCGCATGGCGATATCCTCGGCTTTGCCCCGCCTCTGATCATTACCCGAAAAGAGATTGACATCATCGTCGACGCGACCGCGAAATCAGTCGATACGACCTATCGCGCGCTGAAGGCGGAAGACGCGATATGATCTGACGAGAGATGACGCCTTCCACTCGGACCGCCCAGGATATCACGTCCGGCGCAAAGCCACGCTCTTCGCTTTAAGGCAACTTGCATCGACTGTGTGCAAGCCGCTGCTGAAATGCGACGCCAATCTTAAAACACAGCACCGCTTTCGCGTCCGGTGACGTAGGGCTGCTGCACGAATTGTCGAGGTGACGCTCTCACAGACCACAGACCGCAATCTACCGTGATGCTGAGCTCCTCCATGGAAAACAGTCCCAACAGCCCGCAAACAGACACCCCGACCGTAAGGTAGTGCAACCAAGAGGAAAACTGTCACCTGCTAACATATGACGCTGGAATGAGGTCTCGATGTCGATAACAGCGCCGTCGAAGCACGTATCGCCCTCCCAAGGCGCACGGCCCGGCACGGAGCTCAGTCTCCGGCCGGGCCTTCAACCCAGAATGGCTGCGCATTGGCCCCGCCCGTCTTGGCTCCCGGAGGGGGCCAGAACTCACTGCAGTTTAGCTATGCAAGACGCTTTTCATAGATTTGTAGAGCAGATAGCAGACAGCGTTGACGCGACGGACCTGCGCAACGCTCTGGGCGAGATTGCCTCTTCGCTCGATTTGCCGTCTTTTGCCTATCTTTTCCCTTCGCCTGGCAAGGGCCGCAAGGTGCGCCTGATTTCCACCTACCCTCAATCCTGGACATCTCACTACCTTCACAGTCGGTATGAAAAGATTGACCCCGTTATCCATCAGGCGCGTGGTGGTCAGGAACCGTTCAACTGGGATGCGCACGGTGCTGATCTCGAACTATCGACGCAGCAGCGACAATTGATGGATGAGGCGACGCAATTTGGCATTCACTGCGGCTTCACGATCCCGATCCATGACAGCACCGGTACTTTTGCAGCACTGACCTTCGCCTCCGATGAAAGGCGACCACCGTTCTTTCGCCTGATTGATCGATATGATCGCGTGCTGCAGCTCATCGCGGTCTTCTTCCATCTTCATGCCTCTCGCAAGCTGGCCGACGGCAGGACCGTGGCTGGCGTTGCCCTATCGCGAAGGGAAATGGAATGTCTGAAGTGGGCGGCTCGTGGAAAGACGGCGTGGGAGATCGGCCGCATCTTGGGAATCAGTCGGCACACCGCAGCCTATCATCGGGATAACGCCAGGAAGAAGCTTGGCGTGAAGACGGTCATTCAGGCAGCTGTTCGGCTTGCACTGTCCCGGCCATCTCTCTTCACCTGATCTCCGAAACCTGGGCACATACACAGGTTGTATCAACTCCGGCCTTTGCCTTCAATCGCAGGTGTTATCCATGCGAGGGAGAAGGCCATCATGATGCAGTTGATCACGCCGGATTGTTACGCTGAGTTCAGCGACGAGCTCGAGCAGATGCATCGCTTGCGGTATCGCGTTTTCAGGGATCGACTTGATTGGGACGTTTCGTTCAGCGGTGGCTTTGAGGTCGATCCGTTCGACGCGCTTCGTCCCCATTACCTATTGCTGCGTGCGCCCGCCGGACGCATCGACGGCTGCGTGCGCCTGTTGCCGACTACAGGACCGACGATGCTGCGCGATAGCTTCTTCGCTCTCCTTGCCGACCGTCCAGCGCCGGAAGATCCGCGTGTTTGGGAAAGCAGCCGTTTTGCGCTTGATCTGCCGCCTTCCGCGCCCAAACAGGCGGGCATCGCAATTGGCACCTACGAGCTGTTTGCCGGGATGGTCGAGTTTGGGTTGTCACGTGGTCTGCGCAGCATCGTCACCGTAACCGATCTGCGCATAGAGCGCATCTTGCGTCGCGCCGGCTGGCCACTCGAACGGTTGTCCGATCCGCAAACAATTGGCAACACACGCGCCGTTGCCGGATATCTCGACGTCTCGAGAGAGAGCTTGGAAGCCCTCCGTCGCAATGGCGGGCTCAAGGGCCCGGTCCTGTGGACCCCGGTCATGAAGATCGCCTGAGCCTGCAATCCAACCCTTTCTGGAAATAATGCAATGGACGAAACAAGACCTGGCCCTGCGTGGCCGGACTGGCAAGATGATGATGCCTATGGCTATGTCGAGCGGCTGACCAGCCGAGGCTGGGCCTGGGAATTCCTCAGGCGCAATCCGGACTTCCAGAACGATCTGGCGAACGCGCTGCGCCGTGCCGAGCGTACGAACGCCGGGGCCGTGGACATAATCAGCCTGCCGTCGAACACTGCCGATCTTTCGCGGTGGGGCCTTCTGTTTTGCAAGCTCGAAAGCAAATGATGCGAGCGTCTTCTGGTGCCCCCGCCAATGTCCGCATGTTTTGCCCCTTGCTGCCGAAAGAGCGGCGCGGCCTGGCGGGATCGACGTGCTCGATCTCGCCGCGCGCTCCTGCCGCATCTCCATACTCGTTACGGGAGACGGGCATCAGCACGTCCTTGTCGAGGACAATGGCAGGAGCTTGCAGGTGGCTGCTTCAGGCGTCAGCCTCCTCGAACCTGTGCGATTGACTTCCTCCGTCTTCTGGCCGCCTGAGGAACTCAAGCAACGCCTGAACGGGATGGAATGTCTGAACGGCCTCCGTTCGACCGGAAGGCTGAAATCGGGATTCTTTCCAACCGAACCCCGTCGCACACGGTTGCGCCGAGTCTTGCGTGCGCTCGATGGCTCCATCGCTGGCGCGCCACACCGCGAGATCGGCCTCGCCCTCTTCGGTAGAACCCGCGTCGAGAAGGACTGGGCCGACCCCGGTGACCATCTTCGCGACAGCGTCCGGCGTGCAGTCAGACGCGGGCGCTCGCTTATGAACGGTGGGTATAAGCGGTTTCTTCTATAGTGATCGTCACTATCAGGCCTCTTGGCCAGAGAACAGCTCTTTGTACCCCGCGATCACCAGCCAGTGGGCGCGCGCGAGATGGCTGCGAACCGCCTTTTGGGCGCGAGCCGGCTCTTGCACTGGATCGATGCCCAATATCGCCTGCGCCATCTCTTCTTCGCTGGCATTCCCGGCGCATGCGTCTATGAGTCTCAGATAGATCCTGAAGTGCTCATTGTCATAAGCGGTCAGGCTCTCCGCCCAGGGGACCTCGTCGGCAACGGCAGGTTGGAGCAATCTGTCTTCCATCTCATATCTCGCTATGAATTCTCCCGCGTCCGCCTTTGACTGGACATATCCTAAAATGGGATAATCCGAAACTGGGATTAGTCGGTGAGCCAGTTCTTTCTGGCCGGTTCGTCTGATGCCGAAATCCCTTCGATCACCTCGCCAGCGCTGGCTGCTGAAAAGGTTGATAGCGGCGCGCAAAAATATCGGATTCACCCAGAGCCAGGTTGCTGAAATGCTAAGCCGCCCGCAGTCGTTCGTCGCCAAGTATGAGGGTGGTGAACGTGGGCTGGACGTAATTGAGTTTCTCGACGTGACCGAGGCTCTCAAAATCGATCCTTGCGAGCTTCTGGCACAAATGCGTCGCTCTCGTGACCTATAGGTGGCGTCGCACTTTGTTTGGGTGTCAAACTTCACGATTTACGTCCTTGAGTTCTCGGATCAGCGGGATTTGCCCTCGCTAAAGTGATGCCGTGCAGCCGCTCCTCTTTGTTGTCTCTGATTTTCGTAGAGAATCCTCCGTGGTGAAATCCTCGACGAGAGGGTCGCTTCTCGTGCATGGAAATCCGAGAGGTCTTTGCCCGCAATCTGCGTAGGCATCGCCAAAAAAGAAATTGTCGTAAGAAGCGCTGGCCCATGAGGCTGGCGTCGACCGAACATATGTCAGCGCACTTGAGCGCTCGGTCTATGCCGCCAGCATTGATACGGTGGCAAAACTCGCCATAGTGCTCGGAATCGAGCCGGCCGATTTACTCGACCCTCATTCTGAATAAATCTGGAAGCAGCGACGAAACCGCGGTTGATGAGACTCGACCAGAAGGTTTTCCAGGCATTTCATGCCGCTGACAGGAGCACCCGCGCGCGTGGCGACGCGCACCGGGTGCTCGTGAACCGAGCCCGCTTTTCTTCGGCAAGCTCAGGCGGTCTCGGCCATTCGGCTTCGCCCCTTGGCGTGGGCAGCCCTTCGGGCTGAG
>NZ_JAMYRK010000067.1:0-30587 GCF_040321335.1 Mesorhizobium sp. M0437 | reverse complement strand
AATGGCAGTCGCTCCTTCGCTCAACTGCCTCTCCAAAGAATCCTTTCTCAGCCTAAACTCAACCCCAAAATCGCCATATGCGATTCCCCTGCCCTTGAGGGGAGGGTCGCGGAGCAAATTGCCGCATGGCGGCATTTTGTGACGCGGGGTGGGGTCGGTGCGACCTCGCCGACCCCACCCCGTCTCGCAGTCTCCGCTTCGCTTCGACTACTCGCCGACCCTCCCCTCGAGGGGGAGGGTTAGGAGCCGCCTCTCAAATCGCCCCGGTAACAATAATCTCGACCAGATATTCCGGTCCGGCAAGTTTCGCTTCGCCAGTGGCGCGGGCCGGCGTGTTGCCTTGCGGTACCCATTTGTCCCACTCCGCGTTCATCTCGGCAAAGGTGCTCATGTCGGCCAGCCAGATGATCGCCTGCAGGATCTTGGTTTTGTCGGTGCCGGCCTTGGCCAGCAATTCGTCGATAGCCGCCAGAATGTCCCTGGTCTGGGCGCCGACGTTTCCGCCCGGCTTGCCGACCTGACCGGCCAGATAGACGGTGTTGCCGTGGATGACGATCTGGCTCATGCGCGGGCCCACATCGATGCGACGAATGCTCATTGGATATTCCTTCTCTTGTCCGGCTTTCTCTTGTCGGCTGCGCCTGTTTAGGATCGGGATACGTTTCGGGCAAGGCCGCTCGAGCGGAACCGCTTGAGCCAAGCCAAAGCAGACAACATGACGGCCCGGCCGCAATTCCGCCCGATTGGCTTGTTGACTAATGTAATAACATCACATATCGAATCCGCCCCTGCAGCACCGATCGTCGCCCCATGGATCGTCACATGAGCCAAACCTGCCTGACCTTCCGCGACCTGACGCTGGGCTACAACAGCCATCCTGCGGTCCACCACCTCGATGGTACGATCCGCAAGGGGTCGTTGACGGCGGTCGTCGGCGCCAACGGCTCCGGCAAATCAACGCTGATGAAGGGCATCGTCGGCGTCCTGAAGCCGATGGCCGGCACGGTGATCCGGGCGCCCGGCGTACGCGCCGCCTATCTGCCGCAGCAATCGGAGCTCGACCGCTCCTTTCCGGCCCGGGTCGTCGACCTGGTTTCGCTTGGCCTGTGGCCGCGGCGCGGCATGCTCGGCCGCTATACAAGGGAAGACCGCGACTCGGTCAGCAAGGCGCTGATGGCCGTCGGCCTAGGCGGTTTCGAGAAGCGGCCGATCGACACATTGTCGGGCGGCCAGCTGCAGCGCACGCTGTTTGCCCGCGTGCTGTTGCAGGATGCCGAGCTCATCCTGCTCGACGAGCCGTTCAACGCCGTCGATGCCAAGACGGTCGGCGACCTGATCGCGCTGATCAAGCGCTGGCACGGCGAGGAACGCACGATCATGGTTGTGGTCCACGATCTCGATCTGGTGCGGCAGAATTTCCCCGAAACACTGCTCCTGGCGCGCCAGCCGATCGCCTGGGGCGAGACCAAAGAGACGCTGCGGCCTGAGAATCTGTTGCGCGCGCGCCGCTTCCACGAAGCCTGGGAGGACAACGCGCCATGGTGTGAGCCCGGCGAGCATGATCACGAGCACGGTGGCCACGAGCACAGCCATGACCACGAGCACTATCACGGCTCCGGGCCGAGGGCAGCATGATGGAGGTGCTTTACGGTCTGTTCGTCGCTCCTTTCGCCGACTACGCCTTCATGCAGCGGGCGCTTGCCGGTTCGATGATGCTGTCGCTCGGCGCCTGCCCGGTCGGCGTGTTCCTGATGCTGCGGCGCATGAGCCTGTCCGGCGATGCCATGGCGCATGCCATCCTGCCGGGTGCCGCCGCCGGCTTCCTGTTCTATGGCCTGGAGATCCTGCCGATGACGATCGGCGGACTGATCGCCGGCATCATCGTGGCGCTCGGCGCCGGCGCCGTCTCGCGCTTCACCATCCAGCGCGAGGACGCCTCGATGGCGGCCTTCTACCTGATTTCGCTGGCCATCGGCGTGCTCATGGTGTCGATCCGCGGCTCCAGCGTCGATCTCATGCATGTGCTGTTCGGCACCGTGCTGGCGCTCAACAACGAGGCGCTGACGCTGATCGGCGGCATCGTCGTGGTGACGCTGGTCAGCCTCGCCACCTTCTGGCGGGCGCTGGTCGCCGAATGCCTCGACCCTTTGTTCCTGCGCTCGGTCAGCCGGATGGGCAGCCCGGTGCATTTCATCTTTCTCGGCCTCGTCGTGCTCAACCTCGTCGGCGGCTTCCAGGCACTCGGCACCTTGCTGTCGGTCGGGCTGATGATGCTGCCGGCAGCGGCGGCCCGCTTCTGGACCTCGCGCGTCGAGCCGATGTGCGTGCTGGCCACAGTAATCGGCTTTGCCTCCTGCATTGCCGGGCTGCTGTTGTCCTACCATGCATCATTGCCCTCCGGCCCGGCCATCATCCTGTCCGCAGGGGTCGTCTATTTCGCCTCGATCCTGTTCGGCACGCGCGGCATCCTGCGCGCCCGCATCGTCCATCACCGCCACAGAACTGCCTGATCCCAACAAGGAGAAACTGTCCATGCTGAAATCGATCCGCGCCGCTTTGGCCGTGAGCGTTATAACATTAACCGCCTTTGGCGCATCTTCGGCCTTCGCTGAGCCTTTGAAGGTGGTCGCCAGCTTCACGATCATCGCCGATTTCGCCAAGAATGTCGGCGGCGACCGCATCGATCTGACCACCATCGTCGGGCCTGACGGCGACGCCCACGTCTACGAGCCGAGCCCCGCCGATGCTGTGGCGATGGCCAAGGCCGACATCGTGCTGGTCAACGGCCTGCATTTCGAAGGTTTTCTGCAGCGCCTGGTCGACGCCAGCGCCACCAAGGCTTCGATTGCCGTGCTGACCAAGGGGGTCACGCCGATCAATTTCAAACCCGAATTCGCCGAGGCCGACGCCGCCGAAGGCGCGGAAACCGATGGCGGCAAGACGGTCACCGATCCGCATGCCTTCCAGTCGATCGCCAATGCCAAGATCTATGTGAAGAACATCGCCGACGCCTTTTGCACGGCCGACGCTGCGGGTTGCGACAGCTACAAGGCCAATGCAGCCGCCTATACGCAAAAGCTCGAGGCGGTTGAGGACGAAGTGCAGGCGGCGATCCAGTCGATCCCGCAGGAGAAGCGCGTCGTCATCACCTCGCATGACGCCTTCGGCTATTTCGAGCAGGCCTACGGCTTGACGTTCCTGGCCCCGGAAGGCGTGTCGACCGAGTCGGAGCCCTCCGCCGCCGACGTCGCCAAGCTGGTCAGCCAGGTGAAGCAGGACAAGGCGGCGGCGATCTTCGTCGAGAACATCACCAACCCGCGGCTGATCGAGCAGATCGCCAGCGAGACCGGCATCAAGGTGGGCGGCACGCTCTATTCCGATGCGTTGTCGCAGCCCGACGGCCCGGCCGCGACCTATATCGACCTGATGCACAACAACATCGCCCAGATCAAAGGCGCGATCCTCGGCAGTTGAGCTGTCTAGTCACTCCATCCGGTCGGGCTGAAATCGCCCGGCCGGATTTCTATCTAATGGCGGTTGCCGACCGGGTCCGGGAGTGGCAAGACTGCCGCTAGCCAGATTGTGAGGACCCCAGCCATGGAATACCGCCAGATCAGCGAGGACTATTCGGTCTCCGGCCAGATCCAGCCCGAAGATGTCGCGACCATCAAGGCCGCCGGCTTCAAGAGCGTGATCTGCAACCGGCCCGACGACGAGCAGCCCGGCCAGCCATCGGCCGACACCGTCAAAGCGGCGGTCGAGGGCGCCGGGCTCGCCTTCCGCTACATCCCTGTCATCAGCGGCCAGATCACGGCCGAGGATGTCGAGGACCAGGCCGAGGCGCTTGACGAACTCGAAGGCCCGGTCTTCGCCTATTGCCGCTCCGGCGCCCGCTGCACCAATCTCTATGGGCTTATCAAGCAGTCGAAGGGGTGAACGGCCTCACGTTCCGAGCGGAAGAAGTCAAGTTCCGCACTGTGGCGATCCTTCACACCCCCCTCTGTCCTGCCGGACATCTCCCCCTCAAGTGGGGAGATTGGATGTCGCGTTGGCTTTCGCCAATTTTCAGCGTTGCGGAGTGGGCAGCGAGGTCAGAGCTGCCAATCTCCCCACTTGAGGGGGAGATGGCCGGCAGGCCAGAGGGGGGTGCTGTCCTGGGTGCTGTCCCTCCGCCATATCTAACGAAAAGCCGTCTGGGCTAAATCGGCAGCGCGCCGGTTTCCTTCAATGTCTCAAGCACGATCGCCGTCTTCACGTGCTGCACCGATTCGTGCGGCAGCAGCACGCCGTTGACGAACTCCGACAATGATTTGAGATCGGGCGTCACGACTTTCAATATGTAGTCCATCTCGCCGGTCAGCGCGTGCGCTTCCTGCACTTGCGGCAGCCGCGCCACCAATTCGCCGAAACGCCGCGCATTGTCGCGGTTGTGGGTGGCGAGCGTCACCGAAATGACGTTGACCAGGGAAAAACCGAGCTTGTCGCGGTCGAGCACCGCCCGGTAACCCTTGATATAGCCGTCCTCCTCCAGCCGCTGGCGACGACGCGAGCACTGCGACGCGGACAGGTTCACCCGTTCCGACAGATCGTTGTTGGTCAGCCGTGCATCGCCCTGCAATAGAGCCATTATCTTGCGGTCAAACTGGTCGATGCGCGCCTCATCCATGAATTTCGGGTCCGCAGTGCACAACTCGCGCATGATCAGACCATTTCAAGCGTTTGAATGCAAGCAATTTGCACTCGCTCCGCGCTATAATTGCGTCCAGATGGCCGACGCGGCCAGTTCCAGATTTCGGAGCAATGCCATGGGTCCCTTCCCGCACGACGCACCGCCCGCCAAGATCAGCAAAACCAATCCCGCCGGCACCGACGGCTTCGAGTTCGTCGAATTCGCGCATGCCGAGCCGGAAAAGCTCGCCGAACTGTTCACCCGCATGGGCTATGTGCCGGTGGCCAAGCACCGCGGCAAGGACATCACCGTCTGGCGGCAGGGCGACATCAACTATGTCGTCAATGCCGAACCCGGCTCGCATGCCATGAAATTCGTCGACAAGCACGGCCCTTGCGCCGCCTCGATGGCGTGGCGGGTGGTCGATGCAAGGCATGCCTTCGATCACGCGGTGGCCAAGGGCGCGACGCCCTATGAAGGCAACGACAAGACGCTCGACGTGCCGGCGATCGTCGGTATCGGCGGATCGCTGCTCTATTTCATCGAAACCTACGGCGAGAAGGGCTCGGCTTACGACGCCGAGTTCGACTGGCTGGGCGAGCGCGACCCCAGGCCGGAAGGCGTCGGCTTCTATTATCTCGACCACCTGACCCACAATGTCTATCGCGGCCAGATGGACAAATGGTGGGATTTCTACCGAGACCTGTTCGGCTTCAAGCAGATCCATTTCTTCGACATCGACGGCAAGATCACCGGCCTGGTCAGCCGCGCCATCACCTCGCCCTGCGGCAAGATCCGCATTCCGCTGAACGAGTCCAAGGACGAGACCAGCCAGATCGCCGAATATCTGAAGAAGTATAATGGCGAGGGCATCCAGCACATCGCCGTCGGCACCGACGACATCTACGGCGGCACCGACAGGCTCGCCGCCAACGGCCTGAAGTTCATGCCGGGCCCGCCGGAGACCTATTACGACATGTCTTATGCCCGCGTGAACGGCCATGAAGAGCCGATCGAGCGCATGAAGAAGCACGGTATCCTGATCGACGGCGAAGGCGTCGTCGACGGCGGCACGACCAAGATCCTGCTGCAGATCTTTTCCAGGACAGTGATCGGCCCGATCTTCTTCGAGTTCATCCAGAGGAAGGGCGACGAAGGCTTTGGCGAGGGCAATTTCCGCGCCTTGTTCGAATCGATCGAGCAGGACCAGATCAAGCGCGGCGTGCTGAAGGTGGACGGCAAGGCAGCGTAGCCAACTCGGCCGAGGTGCCTTGTGGTTTGATCAATTATGACCTAAATTCTGGTCATAAGAGGTCTGACCATGAATGTTTCAATTGCCGAAGCCAAGGCCAAATTGTCGGAACTCGTCAGCCGCGCGGAAGCCGGCGAGGAGATCGTGCTCACACGCCACGGCAAGGCGGCGGCGCGTATCGTACCTCCGGCAGTGGCCGAACCCCTGCCGCGTATAGGCGCGTTGAAGGGCAAGATCTGGATTGCGGACGATTTTGATGAACTCGGTCCCGAGTGGGATGAGTACGTGAAATGACGGTCGGCCCGTTTCTCGCCGACACACACATCATCCTCTGGTCGATTTCGGACGATCGACGTCTTAGCGAGCACCACCGCGTCATTCTGGCTTCGGAAGCGGTGGTGTTCGCGAGCGCGGCAAGCGTCTGGGAAATTGCCATCAAACGTTCGATCAGAAAACTTAATGCGCCGGACGATCTGCCAGCGCTGCTTCCAAGGATGCAATTTCAGCCGCTCGCCGTAACCTTCCAGCACGCGAACGCCGTCGGCGGCCTACCCCACCACCATGGTGATCCGTTCGACAGACTTCTGATTGCGCAGGCGCAAGTGGAGAACCTCACCATCCTGACATCCGACCCGCATTTCGCTCGTTACGATGTGGCTTTGGCATGATTATCCAAGCAGTTGGTCTCGCAAGCCCAACCGCTCAACCTCCGCTTTCCTGAGTTTCAGATCATAGCCGAGCAAGAACTCGTCGAGTTGCGGCGGTTTCACCGAGGTGCCGGATAGCATCGCGTGCACCTGGCCGCGATGATGGATGTCGTGGATGAAGAGATGGGCGAGCAGGTCGCCGATCCGTTCCGGTACCATGCCGTCCTCGCGCCGATCGGTGACGACGCGGCGCTCGAGATCGTCCGCCGACAGGCGGTCGCAAAAGGCGATCAGCCGCCGGTCGGCCTCCGCCTGTGCAACAAAAAGCGCCTTGGCATCATTGAACGGCACAAAATCGTCATGGGCGGCGGCGCCGACGCCGCCCTCTTCGAGAAAATCGAGATAGAGGTGATCGACCGCCAGGATGTGATTGAGCGTTGCCTTGATCGACGGAAAGAAGCTCGTCCGTTCGGCTTCGAATTCGCCGGGCTCAAACTGCAGCACGGCGCGGTAGAGCCGGTCGTTCGACCACAGATTGTTGGCTGCCATGCGCCGAAAATGGTTCAGCAGGTCCATGACTTCACGGCGCGACCCGGAATAGCGACACACCCGCCCATAGAAGCGCAAACCCAGCCAAAACAATCAGCAGCAGCCCGATCATGTGCCGCCGCATGGCTTGCGTTTCCTGGTCCAGCGCGACATTCGTGTTGGTGACGGTGTGAAACATCATCGCCTTGCGCGGAAAGCCGCTGCGGTTGGTCAGGCCTGGCGAGCGCGCCTCGATGCGATAGCTCAGGCGGATCGCCAGGATGAAGATCGCCAGCATGACAAGGGCCCAGACACCGCACAGCAGATAGAATGTCTCGCCCGTCATTCTCTTGCCCCCTCGTACTTCTCGACCCTCTGCTCGATGGCGCCGAAGATCGAATGCCCACCCCTGTCCTTCATCTCGATGCGCACGCTATCGCCAAAGCGCAGGAACGGCGTTTTCGGTTCGCCGGTTTCGATGGTCTCGATCATACGCAGCTCGGCGACGCAGGAATAGCCGGCGCCGCCCGCCGAGACAGGCTTGCCCGGCCCGCCGTCGAGCTTGTTGGAGACGGTGCCCGAACCGACGATGGTGCCGGTGGCCAGCGGCCGCGTTTTTGCGGCGTGAACAATCAGCGCCGGAAAGTCGAAGGTCATGTCGATGCCGGCGTTCGCCCGGCCGAACGGCTTGCCGTTGAGATCGACCAGCAGCGGCAGGCTGACCTTGCCGCCGTCCCAGGCATCGCCCAGCTCGTCCGGCGTCACCGCAACCGGCGAAAAGGCAGATGACGGTTTCGACTGGTAGAAGCCGAACCCCTTGGCGAGCTCGGGTCCGGTCAGGCCGCGCAGCGTTACATCGTTGACCAGCATGACCAGCCGGATCGCCGCCCGCGCCTCATCGAGGCTTGCGCCCATCGGCACATCGTCGACGATGACGGCGACCTCTCCTTCCATGTCGATGCCAAGGGTGTCGTCGACCATGCGGATCGGGTCGCGCGGTGCGAGGAAAGCGTCCGAGCCGCCCTGGTAGATCAGCGGATCGGTCCAGAAGCTTGCCGGCATCTCGGCACCGCGCGCCTTTCGCACCAGCTCGACATGGTTCACATAGGCCGAGCCGTCGGCCCATTGGTAGGCGCGCGGCAGCGGCGAATGGGCGTCGTGCTCGTGAAAGCGCGCGGACGGTACCGCATTGTTTTCCAACGATTCCGCCATGGCAGCGAGATGCGGGGCGATGCGATGCCAGTCGTCGAGCGCGGCCTGCAGCGTGCGCACCAGGAACGAAGCATCGGTAAACCGCGTCAGGTCGCGCGAGACGACGACGAGCTTTCCATCGCGCGTCCCGTCCTTCAATGTGGCAAGCTTCATGCGGTTTCCTCTCCTGGCGCAGCTTTGGCGCTGCTTAATTCCACAACAAGGCCGTCGCGGGCGATCGTCAAGTCGCCGGCCCATGTTTTCCTGACGGCGGCAATCCAGTCGGCCTCGCCGATCTCGGGATCGTCGGCGGGAATGAGGTGGTTGAGGACCAGTCTTTTGACGCCTGCCTCGCTGGCGATGCGGCCCGCTTCCTCGGCAAAGCTGTGGCTGGCAAGCAGGTGTTCCCTCAGCCTTGCGCCGTTGCCGGTCTTCGCGACCAGCCGCTCGATACCCTTTTCCAGCATGGCCTCGTGGACCAGGACGTCGGCGCCCTCGGCGAAATCCGCCAATGGCGGAAAGAAGGCCGTATCCGACGAAAAGACGACGCCTTGCCCCGCATGATCGAAGCGCAGCGCAAAGCAATCCGTCACCGGCGGGTGGTCGACGCGCAGCGCCGATATTTTGAGACCGCGCTCTTCGGCCACCTGGCCTTCACCAAATTCGACGATCGAAACCTGGTCGCGGAGATCCGGCCTGCCTTCATCGGCGATGCGGATCTCGATATCGAATTCCATTGCCTGGCAAAAGCGCTGCCAATAATGGCCGATGCCGGGCGGGCCGAACAAAGTGACGGGCGCCGCCAGGCCGGCGGTCCAGGCGGTGTGGATGAGAGGTCCGAGTTCCAGAACATGGTCGGAGTGCAAATGCGTGATGAAGATCAGGTCGAGCGCCTTCAGGCTGATGCCGGCATCGGTCAGCCCGCGCGTTACGCCCAGCCCGCAATCGACGACGATGGTGCGGCCGCCAATCTCCAGCAGCGACGAACTCGGCCACGGGCCGCCCGGCCGCAGCGCCGGGCCACCCTTCGAACCCAGAAGCACCAGACGATCCGTCATACGACGGCGCTCAAGACCAGTCGCCCTCTGGCGTGCCGTTGAAGCGCTTCTTCAGGCCGGCCCAGCAGTCGATGTAGTTGTCCTGCCGGGTTTCGAGCTCGGCGCCATAGCGGGTCACCATCTGCGGAAAGCGCGTCTCGAACATGAAGGCCATGGTGTTGTCGAGCTTGACCGGTTTCAGCTCCGCTCGCGAGGCTTTTTCGAAGCCAGACGCATCGGGTCCGTGAGCCAGCATCATGTTGTGCAGGCTGATGCCGCCGGGCACGAAGCCCTCTTCCTTGGCATCGTACTGACCATGAATCAGGCCCATGAACTCGCTCATGATGTTGCGGTGATACCAGGGCGGGCGGAAAGTGTTTTCCGCCACAAGCCAGCGCGGCGGGAAGATGACGAAATCGATATTGGCGGTGCCTTCCTCGCCGCTCGGCGCGGTCAGCACGGTGAAGATCGACGGATCGGGGTGGTCGAACAGGATCGCACCGACCGGCGAAAAGGTCGCAAGATCATATTTGTAGGGCGAATAATTGCCGTGCCACGCCACCACATCCAGCGGCGAATGGTCGATTTCGGTGACATGGAACTGGCCACACCATTTCGCGATCAGCCGACAGGGCGTGTCCTTGTCCTCGAACCAGGCGCAGGGCGTCTTGAAATCGCGCGGATTGGCCAGGCAATTGGCGCCGATCGGGCCGCGATCCGGCAGCGTCAGCTTGGCGCCGTAATTTTCGCAGACATAGCCGCGCACTTGCGGATCGACCAGTTCGACCTTGAACACCAGGCCGCGCGGCAGCACGGCAATCTCGCCCGGCCTGAGTTCGATAACACCCATCTCGGTGACGAAGCGCAAGGCTCCAACCTGGGGCACGACCAGCAACTCGCCGTCGGCGTTGAAGAAATGATCGTCGACCATCGAGCGATTGGCGACATAGACGTGTGCCGCCATGCCGGTCTGGCCGAGCACGTCGCCGGCGGTGGTGATCGAGCGCATGCCGGCGATGAAATCGGTCGGTTCCTTCGGCATCGGCACGGGGCTCCAGCGATACTGGCCGAGTGCGAGCTGATGGTCGCCGACGTTCGGCGCGCTTTTCCAAAGCGGATAATTCGCCGCTTTGAAGCGACCGGTGTGCCTGACGCTCGGCCTTATCCGATAAAGCCAGGAGCGCTCATTGGTGCCGCGCGGCGCGGTGAAAGGAGAGCCCGAAAGCTGCTCGGCATAGAGGCCGTAGGCCGGCCGCTGCGGCGAGTTTCGCCCTTGCGGCAGCGAGCCCGGCAGAGTCTCGGTCTCGAAGTCGTTGCCGAAACCCGGCATGTAGGAATAGGCCATGGAATCCTCCCGAATTCATGGTCTCGGAGCATCGTTTGCGCATCCGCAAAGATGCTCCGAGTTGACCATACCGGTTTCATTTGTAACCATTGAAAATGTAACCATCAACGGTGATTTCGGCATGAGCCGCCAGCATGCCCAGTCAGGGCCAACCATGGAAATTCTCGAGCTGGAATCCTTCCTGCCTTACCGGCTCTATCGGCTTGCCGATGCCGTCAGCCGCGAATTCTCAAGGATATACAAGGACCGCCACGGCCTGACCCGGCCCGAATGGCGCACGCTTGCGGGACTTGGACAGCACGGCACGATGACGGCGACGGCGCTCGGCGAGCAATCGGCCATGCACAAGACCAAGGTTTCGCGCGCGGTGGCCGAGCTTGAGCGGCGCCGCTGGCTGACCCGCACGCCAGACGAGAAAGACCGTCGCGTCGAGCATCTGACGCTGACCAAAGCGGGGCTTGCCGCCTATCGCGAAATGGTGCCGCTGGCGAAGGAGTTCGAGCGGGAGCTGCTGGAGAAACTGAGGAATAGCGACCGCGCGGCAATTGAGGCAGCATTAGCCGCTCTGGAGAGTCGTTTGGGACGAGCCGAGGTTGGGGTCGAATCGTCTTGAACGAAGGGGCTAGCCAGTGCTTGGCATTTATCGAGTAAGCAACCAATGTTCAGCAACAACTTCGATCGTGTCGTCGCGAAAATAAAACAGGAAACGCCGCGAGTTAGGTCCATCTTGCGCCAGAATTTCCCAATCGTTTTCGCTGATTGACCGGCTATCGCCGATCACCTCGTAGAACTCGCCCCATTTGGGAGCCTGCTTGCTGTAAAGGCCTTTACCTGAGAACCAGGCGTGATCATTTGTGGAGTCCCATCGCCAACGACTGCAACCGATGAAACGAAGGGTTCCTGTCTCTCCCTTGCTGGCCTCACAGTCCCATGAGTCCAACAGAAAGGTAAGCTGAACCGTTTTATCCTCAACGGTTAGTTCTACATTCGGAGCGTTGGGCTCAGCGTTCCAATCCAGGTTCAGGTGTCGGAAAGACAGTGGTGTCACCAGTCCATCACCACCTTGCCGGAATTGCCGCTCTTCATCGCTTCGAAGCCGGAAATATAGTCGTCGATGCCGATGCGGTGGGTGATCAGGCCGCTGACGTCGAGAGGACCCTGCACCAGCGCGATCATCTTGTACCAGGTCTCGAACATCTCGCGGCCGTAGATGCCTTTCAGATGCAGCATCTTGAAGATGACCTTGTTCCAGTCGATCTCGAAGCCGGTCGGCGCGATGCCGAGAATGGCGATCTTGCCGCCGTTGTTCATGGTGTCGATCATGTCGCGGAAGGCAGGTGCGGCACCCGACATTTCGAGGCCGACGTCAAAACCCTCGGTCATGCCGAGCGCCGGCATCACGTCGCGCAGCTTTTCCTTCGACGCATCGACGACATGCTGGACGCCGAGCTTTTTCGCCAGTGCCAGGCGCACCGGGTTGATGTCGGTGATGACCACTTTTCGCGCGCCAACGCACTGCGCCACCAGTGCACCCATGATGCCGATCGGCCCGGCGCCGGTGACCAGCACGTCCTCGCCGACGAGATCAAAGGACAATGCGGTGTGAACCGCATTGCCCAAAGGATCGAAAATTGCCGCGATCTCGTCCGGCACATCGTCGGGGATGGGCACGACATTGTGCTGCGGGATCGCAAGGTATTCGCCAAAGGCGCCCGGCCGGTTGACGCCGACGCCGAGCGTGTTGCGGCACAGATGCCCCCTGCCCGCCCGGCAGTTGCGGCAATGGCCGCAGACGATATGGCCCTCGCCCGAAACACGCTGACCGATCTTGTACTCGGTCACCGCCGCGCCGAAATCGGCGACGGTGCCGACAAACTCGTGACCGGTCACCATCGGCACCGGCACGGTCTTCTGCGCCCACTGGTCCCAATTATAAATGTGGACGTCGGTGCCGCAGATCGCGGTCTTCCTGATCTTGATCAGCACGTCGTTCGGGCCGATTTCCGGCACCGGCACTTCTTCCATCCAGATGCCCGGCTCGGCCTTGGCCTTGACCAGCGCCTTCATCATGTTTGACATTCTTTTGTCCCCAGAACCTTAGTCGCTTGAATCTCTTGATCCGGCCGCTCAGGAAATCACGCCGAGTTCGCGACCGACTGCGGCGAACGCCTCAACCGCGCGTTCGATGTCGGCGCCGGAATGGGCGGCCGACATCTGCGTGCGGATGCGCGCCTGGCCCTTCGGCACCACCGGGAACGAGAAGCCGATGACATAGATGCCGCGCTTCAGCATCCGCGCCGCCACTTCCTGCGCCAGCGTCGCGTCGCCCAGCATCACCGGGATGATCGGATGGTCGGCGCCGGCCAGAGTAAAACCGAGCTTGCCCATCTCGGAGCGAAACCGCGCCGCATTGGCATATAGGCGCTGGCGCAACGTATCGCCATTGCGGATCATCTCGAAAACCCGGATCGAAGCGCCAGCGATCGCCGGCATCAGCGTGTTGGAGAACAGATAGGGCCGCGAGCGCTGGCGCAGCCAGTCGACCACCTGCTTCCTGCCCGATGTGTAGCCGCCCGACGCGCCGCCCAATGCCTTGCCGAGCGTCCCGGTGATGATGTCCACCCTGCCCTCGACGCCGCAATGTTCGGCCGAGCCACGGCCGTTCCTGCCGACGAAGCCAACAGCATGGCTGTCGTCGACCATGACCATCGCATCGTATTTGTCGGCGAGGTCGCAGACGCCTTTCAGATTGGCGATGATGCCATCCATCGAGAACACGCCGTCGGTGGCGATCAGCCGGAACCGACAGTCGCGCGCCTCTTTCAATCGCGCTTCCAGATCGGCCATGTCGTTGTTGGCGTAGCGGAAGCGCTTTGCCTTCGACAGCCGTACCCCGTCGATGATCGAGGCGTGGTTCAGCGCATCGGAGATGACCGCATCCTCCTCGCCGAGCAGCGTCTCGAACAGGCCGCCATTGGCGTCGAAGCAGGAGCCGTAGAGGATGGTGTCCTCCATGCCGAGGAAGTCAGAAATGGTCGCCTCGAGCTGCTTGTGTTCTTCCTGCGTGCCGCAGATGAAGCGCACGGATGCCATGCCGTAGCCGTACCGGTCGAGCGCCTGCTTGGCCGCCTCGCGCAGTTCGGCGCTGTCGGCGAGGCCGAGATAATTGTTGGCGCAGAAATTCAGCACCTTCTCGCCGCCGACCTCGATCTCGGCCGATTGGGTCGAGGTTATCACCCGTTCGGATTTGTAAAGGCCGGCCGATTTCAGTCCTTCAAGCTCGCTGTCGATGTGGGAAAGGAATGCTTCGGTCATGATCAGGCCCTGTTGAGATCGATGAGGACTGTCGCGCCGCGCGGACGAAAAATCCATCGCAAAAGCGACCGCTTCGGTGGCGGCAATGGCACGGCAGAGGCTACGATGTTCAAATGCGGAGGCGCCGCGAAAGATTGCAATAACCACTTTGCGGGTTTCCCGCCACGGTCGCCGCCGCCGGCATGCTGACGTCCCAAACCTGTTAACACTTTGAAGCCAAAGGTTGTCGCACAAGAATTCGTTGGCGAGAGGGCCGCCTCAGAAAATGTCACAGCAGCCGGTGCACGCCGTTTCGGGCAGGCTCATACTCCTGATCAAATCCGGCTACTGGCTGGCTCTGCTGATCATCGCCGCCATGGTCGTGGCCTCCTTCATCCTGCTGCAGCAGATGATGGCGGCCCAGCAGCACAACCAGGCACTGCTCGATGTGGTCAGCACACAAAAAGCCCTATCGCAGCGCATCGTCTTCCTTGCCGGCGCGACCGGTACCGCCTCACGCGACCAGCAGCCGGCCCTGGTTAGCGCGCTCAAGCAAGCGACGGTGGAGTTCGAGGAGAACTACGATCTGCTGCTCGAACGGACCGCCGCCGATCCGGCGTCGCCGGCAAGGTTCGATCCGAGATCGATCGAGAGCGTACTTTTCGCCAAGCCGTACCATCTCGACTATTTCTCGGTCGGGCTTATCGCCAACGGCGAACGCCTGATCTCGTCATTCGAATCGCGGCTCAACATGGCCGGCAATGGTGGCTACAAAGGCGGAGAGGAGCGCGTCAACCTGAACGCTTCCGTTGCCAACGCAACATTGTCGGGCTATGCCGCACTTGGCCAGCGCATCAGTGCCTTTGCAGACCAGCGATCCGAAACACTTCTCGATCTTAACCGCACATTGTTCTACTCGACCATCGGCGTCATCGTGCTGGTGGCGCTTTTCATTTTCGGGCCAATGTCGAATGCCATCCTGCGCAGGACGCGCGAGCTGGTCGATGCGCGCAATTCCATGGCCTTTATCGCCGTGCATGACGGGCTGACCGGCCTGCACAACCGCACCTTTTTGACCGAGCATTTCGATACGCTGATCAATGCCGCGCGGCGACGGCGTGAACGGGTTGCCGTGGTGCAGTTCGATCTCGACCGGTTCAAGCAGATCAACGACACGTTCGGCCACGCCGCCGGCGATTATGTGCTGGTGGCGGCTGCGCAGCGCATGCGTGATTCGTGCCGTACGTCGGATCTCAACGTGCGGCTCGGCGGCGATGAATTCGTCATGATTCTCAACGGTGCCGGCAGCACCGAGGACATCGATACCGTCGCCCGGCGCATCCTGACCAAGCTCAACAAGCCGATCGTCTTTCGAGGCACGACAATCCATCCGGGCGTAAGTGCCGGGATTGCGGTCTACCCTGTCGACGCCGACAATGCGCAGGATCTGCTCGTCCATGCCGATCTGGCGCTGTATTCCGCCAAGAAGCAGGGCGGCGGCAGCTTGTCGTTCTTCTCCGAGGAGCTGAGGCACGAACTCGATTATCGCAAGCAGCTCGAGCTCGATATCAGGACCGCTATCTCGGAGAAGGCGTTCGAAGTCTATTTCCAGCCGCAAGTCTCGCTGTCGGACGGCGCCATCAGCGGCATCGAGGCTCTGGTTCGCTGGAGACATGCCGAGCGCGGCATGATCGCGCCGGGCGAGTTCATTCCGATCGCGGAAAAATGCGGTCTCATGCCCGAGATCGGCCGCATCGTCATCGCCAAGGCGATCGACGAAGCAGCCGAATGGAACCGCGCAGGCATCGCCTTCGGACGGATCGCCGTCAATGTATCCGGCTCGGAGCTGCGCGAGACAGATTTCGAAGTCTTCCTGTTCGACATGCTGGAGAGGGCTGGCCTGCCAGCGCACAAACTGTCGCTGGAGATCGTCGAATCCGTCATCCTCGACGACGAGAAGACCGGTATCGCGGCAAAGCTGCGGCACATTCGCGCCGCCGGTATCCATCTCGAGCTCGATGATTTTGGCACCGGCTACGCATCGCTCAGCCATGTCAATCCAAACGAGATCGATCGGCTGAAGATCGACCGCCGGTTCGTCCAGAACATCAACGAGAACAGCGGCAACACCAAGATCGTGCGTGCCCTCACCGAGCTCGCCCGCGGTCTCGGCATCTCGATCGTTGCCGAGGGCGCCGAAACCGAAGCCGAGCTCGACTCGCTGATGGCGATCGGCTGCGACCAGGTGCAAGGCTATTCCATCGCTTTCCCGATGCCGCCGGACAGCGTGCGCGAATGGCTGGTGGCGCGAACGCCCAAGAAGGCCAGGCTGACGGTGCTGCAGGGCTGCCGGGCGTAGGAAAGTCGGAACTACTGCAATGGCGGCAGGTTTCTCAGCGGATTGAGCATCGGCACCCCAAGTGGTGCGAAATGACGCTCGTTATCCGTCAGTATCACCAGGCCGTGAACCTCGGCCGTAGCAGCAATCGCTATATCTTCAAATCCCGGCCGATGAGCCCTTGCGCGATCAAGAATAGAACCCGCGGCATGCGCGGCTCGCAAATCGAAGGGCAGAATCCTTGCCCCGTAAAGGTGCTCGACTGCCTGCCACCAGTCGCGTAGCAGCGCGGCCTTTGTGGTCGCGCCGTCGCGCACCGCCTTCGCTATCCCCGCCGCGATTTCGGACGCAGTCACAACGGATAGGAACAGGTATTCGCTCGCCATATCGAGCCATGCCATCAGCGCCGCCCGATCAACCTTCCTGGCTGGAGCCATTGCCGAGATGATGTTGGTGTCCAGCAGAAACATCAGGGCTGGTCGCCGCGCTACAACGCAACCTTGCGAGCTGGCTTACGGGAACGAGGCGGAATGTCGTCCTTGTCCCCGGGAAAAGCCGCCAGCAGCCGCCCGAAGCTCGGCACCCGAGACAGCCGCTGATAATCTTCGAACGACAGGATGACGGCCTGCTTCCGACCGTGGCGTGTGATAATGGCAGGCTCTCCTGCAACTGCCTGATCGACGACTGCCGAAAGCGTCGCCTTGGCGTCTTTCAACTGAATTTCGCGCATGTTGCCACCCTCGCATATGACTACCATGGTCATATAACATTGCAGACGGCTTGGAACAAGGGTTGCGGTCCAATCGGTATCAACTGACATTGGCCCGCAACGCGGCCAGCACCTGTGCAAACTCTGCCAGCCTGTCGTCGGACAGTCCTTTCCGCAGCCGCTTGTCGAAGGCTAACGCGGCGGTGCGCAATTGCAGGAACAGCGCTTCTCCGGCTTGGGTCAGCTCCACCTGGTGAACCCGGCGGTTCTCGGGATCGCGGCGGCGCATCAGCAGGCCTTGCGTCTCCATGGCGTTGAGGTGGTGGGTCAGCGTTGCGCCCCGGATGCCGATCATGCCGGCGAGCTCGCGTTGATTGGCCAGCTCCCGCGACTTGACCGACAGCAACGTGACCCAGACCGGCAGCGTGCCGCCTGCCTCGACCAAGGCAGCGTCGAAAGCCTGCGCAACCAGCTTGGCGGTGCGCGCGAGATTCATCCCGATCGGCGGGCGGTCAAAGGGCGTCATGATCCGACACTAGAACAAGGGCAAAGCCTATGGAACCGGCTCGAGCTTATGCGTTGACATCTAATAATTTGATATCTATCGATATGCCTGGCGGTGGGCAAGAGAGGAAATGCGGTCATGCAATATGTCTACATCATCGTCCTCGGCCTTCACGTCATGGCGGGCGTGTTCTGGGCCGGCACCACCATCGCGGTCGCCCGCGAACCGGAGATCAGGGCGGAACGTTTCTTCCGGCCGCAAATGGGCGCAGCCGGCGTGGTTTTCCTCACCGGCTTGCTGCTGTGGTATTTCTTCCACAACGGCTCTTTCGGCTCGATGGAGAAGGTCTTGGCGCTCGGCATCTTGACGGCGTTAATCGCCGCCGGGGTTCAGGGCGCGCTGGTGGGTTCCGCCAGCAGGCAGTTGGCCGGCGCTGATGCGGCGAAGCAAACCCAGTTGCGCGCCAAGATGACAAAGGGCGAACGCATCGCCGGCGGCCTGCTGGTCATCACCGTGTTCTGCATGGCCACCGCCAGGATGTTTTGAACGTCCTGCCGCAATCGCAAGATCGTACGGTGCCCGGCGATGGCCGGCGGCGTGCGCGGCGCGCAGACCGGACCGACGTACCGTGGTGGCTCTCCGTACGGAGGTTCGGCTGCGCGCCACCAATCAATCCAAAATATTCCTCAGATTCGCAAGCCGAACCTGATGCCGTCATAGATCGCAGCGTGGATATTGCGTGAAGCTACCGCGTCGCCGATGCGAAAGACGACGAAACCGCCTTGCGGATTGCGCGCAGGAAAGATGTCGCCGCCATTGATCAGTTTTTCGTAATCGATCGCGCCGGCGTTCTTCGACAGCGGCTTCAGCGCCAGGTAGAGATCGTCGAGCGGCAGCGTGCCGTGCTCGACCACCACCTGGTCGACCCGCCGCTCGCCGCGCCAGCCATCGGCGAAGTCGGAGGCGAGCTCGGCGATCAGCTGGTTGCCTTCACGCCGCACAGAACGTAGCCGTGTGTTGATGGTCACCGTGACACCCTTTTCCTGGAAGGCGCGCATGTAGGGCACATGATTCATGCCGCCCATTTCCGGGGCGAAGAAGCGCTCTGGTGAAACCAGCTCCAGCCTGGCGCCGCTATTGGCGATCAGTTCGGCGGCACCCATGCCCTGATGGCCGCCATTGTCGTCATAGAGCAGCACGTTCTCGGCCGGCTTGACGCTGCCGGCCATGATGTCCCAGCTCGAGGTGACGAGATCGTCGCCCGCCGTCAGAGGCGGGTTCTGCGGCAGGCCGCCGGTGGCGACCACCACCACGTCCGGCGATAGCGCCAGCACGTCGTCCGTCTCCGCCCATTTGTCGTAGCGGATCTCGACGCCCAGCCGGTCGAGTTCGGCCAGGCGCCAGTCGATGATGCCGATCAATTCCTTGCGGCGCGGGTTTTGCGTTGCCAGCCGCACCTGGCCGCCGGCCTGGCTCGATGCTTCCAGCACCGTCACCTGGTGCCCGCGCTCGGCGGCGACGCGCGCCGCCTCCAGCCCGCCGGCGCCGGCACCGACGACGACCACCTTCCGCTTCGGTCCCTCGGTTTTCGGAATAATATGGGGGATATCAGCCTCGCGGCCCGTCGCCGCATTGTGGATGCACAGCGCCTCGCCGCCCTCATAGATGCGGTCGAGGCAATAGGTGGCGCCGACGCAAGGGCGGATCTCGTGCTCGCGGCCCTCCATCACTTTTTTGACGATATGCGGGTCGGCAATGTGGGCGCGCGTCATGCCGACCATGTCCAGCTTGCCGGTGGCGATGGCGTGACGCGCGGTGGCGACGTCGGAAATCCGCGCCGCATGGAAGGTCGGGAATTTCGTCGCTGCCCTGATCTCGCCGGCAAAGTCGAGATGCGGCGACGACCGCATGCCGGTCACCGGGATGACCTTGGTCAGCGCCGCATCGGTCTCGATCGAGCCACGGATGATGTTGAGGAAATCGACCTTGCCGGAGCCGGCCAGCCGCCTGGCGATTTCGACGCCCTCCTGTTTCGACAGGCCTTTCTCGAAATCCTCGTCGGCGACCATGCGGATGCCGACGACGAACTTTTCGCCGACCGCGGCACGCACCGCGTCGAGCACCATTCCGGTGAAGCGCAGCCGGTTGTCGAGCGAGCCGCCGAAATCGTCGTCGCGCTGGTTGGTGGCCGGCGACCAGAAACCGTCCATCAGATGGCCGTAGGCTTCGAACTCGATGCCGTCGAGGCCGGCAGCCTGGCAGCGCTGCGCGGCCGCCGCATAGTCGGCTACGATGCGCTCGATATCCCAGTCCTCGATAGTCTTGGGAAAGGCGCGATGGGCCGGTTCGCGCACCGGCGAAGCCGACAGCACGGGCAGCCAGTCGGCCTTGTTCCAACCGGTGCGGCGGCCGAGATGGGTGATCTGTATCATCACCTTGCAATCGTGCTCGTGGCAGGCATCGGTAAGCTCGGCGAGCCACGGCACGATGCGGTCGTCATAGACATGCAGATTGCCAAAAGCGGCCGGGCTGTCGCGCGAGACGATCGCCGAACCGGCGGTCATGGTCAGCGCCATGCCGCCCTTGGCCTTTTCGGCATGGTAGAGCCGGTAGCGTTCCTTCGGCATGCCGTCCTCGGAATAGGCCGGCTCATGGCTGGTCGACATCACCCGGTTCTTCAGCATCAGATGCTTGAGCTGATAGGGCTGGAGGAGCGGGTCATTGCTGGTCATCGTCTTCCTGCTGTTTCAAATTGTGCTAATGAGCGGCAAATTTTGTTTTTACGCATGTCGCTGTCCCAAAATCGCTGCGCAGTTTTGGGCGACATGCAGCAAGGAACCTGCTCATGACCGATACGAAAAACCTCACCCAGCTCGGCACCAACGTCGAGGCGCCACAGAGCCCTGAAGCGGCAGTCCTGGAAACCGTGCCGTTTTCGCGCGGCGACGGCCCGCCGGCCATCGTTCGCTTCACCTGCCCGGAATTCACTTCGCTCTGCCCGGTCACCGGCCAGCCGGACTTCGCCCATATCGTCATCGACTACGCACCCGATGCGCTGCTGGTGGAATCGAAGTCGCTCAAGCTGTTCATGACCTCGTTTCGCAACCATGGCGCCTTCCACGAAGAATGCACCGTCATGATCGGCCGCCGCATCATCGCCGCGACCAAGCCATTGTGGTTGCGCATCGGCGGCTACTGGTATCCGCGCGGTGGCATTCCGATCGACGTGTTCTGGCAAACCGGCGCGCCGCCGGAAGGTGTGTGGCTGCCCGACACCGGCGTCGCCCCCTATCGCGGGCGCGGCTGATCGGACGGAGCGGCTCACCTGATCCCGGTCCGGCACAGGTTGGTCTCCAGGAAAGGCATCACCGCGTCGCGGTACCGCTGTTGGTCATAGCGATAGAGATCAACATGCCGCGCGCCGTCGAACCAGACCAGCTTTGCGTCAGCGCCTGCCGCATCTTTCAACGCCAGTGTCTGGCTGCGAGCGACAAACGGATCCGAATTGCCTGCTAGCAGCAATATCGGCCGATCAATCGCGCCGATGCGATCGACCGGCCTGACATCATCTACCCCGAAGCCAAGGCGGAGCTGCATCTGCGCCAAGAGGATGGTCGCCTGTACGTCGCGCAACATAGGCAAGGGCGCTCGCAACGCCGTGGTTTCCAGCAAAGTCGCGTAGAGCTGCTCCAGGACATAGGCGTCGGCATGCTCCTGCTGAGCGCCAAATACAAAAGCAGCCGCACCGAGCGACGAGCCGATGGCCGCCACCTTGCGACCGGCGAAGCGTTGCCGGGCAAAGGCGAGGATGCGGCTGGCGTCCTGCCGTTCGATGTAACCAAAGCCTCTGATATCGCCGCCGCTTTCGCCATGTCCCGACAGATCGAACAGCACGATCGAGTAGCCGCTTTCGAAAAGCAGCTTCGCTCTTGGAACCATGGCCAGCTTGTTTGAACCACGTCCGTGTAACAGCACGATTGTTCCGCAACTGTCCTGCCGATCCGCCACCCAACCGGCAAGGTCGGGCGCGCCCTCCCGCTTCAGAACGATGCGCTCCACCGGTAACCCCACAGGCAGCGTGAAGCTTTGCTGAGGCACGCGGGCCACCGCGTGGCTTCCTGCCTCCCAGGTGACAGCGCAGGCCAGGACGCAAACCGCCGCGAATAAAGCAACCACGACAGGACCTCTTCTCATCGATCGGTCACGTGCACTTCGCATCAGTTGAGCGGCAGCCGCCGGTAGCGGCTGGGGCTGTTCGGGTCGCTGAAATGGTGCATCGGCCCGTGTTCGGTAAAGTGCGCTGACCAGCGTTTCATTGCCGCCGGATCGAGTTCGACGCCCAGCCCGTCACCCTCCGGCACGCGCACCGTATTGCCCGTCTGGCGGAAAGGACCGTCCTTGATGACATCGCCGATCTGCCAGCGAAACAGGGATTGCGACGCCTCGGTGATCCACGGTGTCGCCGCCACGACGTGCAGATAAGCCGATGTCATGATGCCGAGATCGTTCGAATAGCACCAGAACCCCTTGCCCATCGCCTCACAGGCGGCGATGAATTTCAGAGTTTTCGACAATCCGCCGAGTGCTGCGAAATTGCAGACGAAGTAATCCGGCGCACCGAGCGCGACTGCCCGTCTGAGATCCGGGATGTGCGTCGAGAACGGAATGCGCGAATGCTGGCGCAGCGCAGCCATCTCCTCGAAGGTCGCGACCGGATCCTCGTAGTTGCGGATGTTGAACGGCTCGATCTCGCGCAGCACCCAGCGCGCTGTGGTCAGCGACCACTGCATGTTGGAATCGAGTTTGATCTGCGCTTTATCGCCAAGCGCCTCGCGCAGCATGCGCACTGTCCTGATCTCGAGCTCGGGATCGCCCATGATCAGCTTGCCCTCGAAAATCGTCGAGCCGTGCTGTTCTCGCATGCCGAGACAGTAGTCGACGATCGCTTCGGCGGTCATCTCGCCGCCGGCTCCGCCGTGAGCGGGGCGAAAGGCGAAATATTCCGAAAACGGAATGTCCTTGCGCACCGCGCCGCCGAGCAGGTTGTAGAGCGGCATGCCGAAGACCTTGCCTCTTATATCCCACAGCGCCAGTTCGACGGCGCCGAACGCCACCGTGGCTGCATTCTCGCCGGTGTTGGCGGTAATCTGCCAGGGCGGCACGCAGCGCGCCTCGCAGTCGGCGATGTCGAGGGGATCGGCGCCAATCAGCGCCGGCGCGATCTCGGCCTTGATCACCTCGCCGAAATGCCACCATGGCGCCTCGCCCAGTCCGACCACGCCTTCGTCCGTCTCGACCTCGATGATCGATTTCGAGGCGCCGCCGTAGAGACCAGCCGTCCACCAGAACGGAGCATCGAGCGGGACGTTGACGTGGGTGACGCGGACGTTGGTGATCTTCATCGGTTCCGTTCTCACTCGCACTGGTATTGGCTTAGCGCCCATTCGCCGGTCACCGAGAGCAGGTCCGATATCTTCCAGTCGCCATCGATCTTTTTGAACTTCCATTCCAGCCGGTGCGGATTGCCGGAGACGACAAAAGCGACGACGACCTTGGCCTCGTCGCCCTTGATCGCTTCGATGGTCTTCAGGCTTTTGTCGATCTCCGCCTTTTCGTATTCGGAATTGTCGAGCGCCATGTTGGGATCGAGGCACTCGCCCTGCCCCGACTTCCGCAGCGCGTCGCTCTTGTCCAGCACCGACTTTGCCGGGTCGGTGAAATGGCCCCGCTGAGCCGGATCGACCTCGAGCCCGGCATGCTCGTAGAACGGCTTCACTACCGCGGTCGGCGAGCCCGGCTGCTCGGCTGCGGCCGGCGCGTTTTCTGCCGGCGGCAAAACTGCCGGCGGAGGTGCCGCACTGTCGGCCGGCGCGTTTGCGGGTGGCGCGCCGAACAGGCCTTGAGCGGCGGCGCTGCTCAATCCGGCCAGCAGGCACGCAGTCGCCAAAATCCAGGGACGGCAGCGAAGCACGGCATCACTCCGGCGACTGTCCGGCCAGGCATTCGAGCGCACTCAGGGTCCAGCCGCTGGTCTTCGAGGTAATGTCGGCGACCTTCCACTGGCCGTCGATCTTCTTCAACGACCAGACCATTTCGCGTTTGGAACCATCGCCTTCCGGAAAAAGGTTGAACGTCGCCGTCACCTCGGCGCTGTCGCCGTCCAGCGTTTCGGCCAGCGTCAGCGTCTTGGCCACGGTCTTCTCGTCATAGTCCTGCGCATCGAGACCAGGGGCGAAGTCGATGCAGGGAACTTCATCCGGATGGTTCTTTGCCGCATTGTCGTTCAATTCGAACAGTTTCGTCACCGGCGCGGTGAAGCGGTCGCGATATTGCGCATCGGCCTCGAACTTGACCGACGGGACATAAAAGAACTTCACGGCGTTGGCAGCAGGGCCGGCAAACGCGGCCGCCGGCACGGCCATCGAAAGCGCGGCAACAAAAAGTGGCAGTTTCATGGGTGTCCCCGATTGTTCACTGACGGAAGCTATCAGTACCACGCATCTTGCCCGTCGGCCTTCTTGCGGTCCATGAAATCCTGCAACGCGTCCTCTGCTGGCAACTCAGGCGTTCAGCCAGACGTTCTGGAGATCCATCTCGAAGGTTTGGTGGACACCGTAGTTCTTCACCTTCTCGTTCATGTGGCTGAACAGCTTCTGCCAAAACGGCTGAATGATGACGCCCGAATCTTGCAGGATCTGCTCGATGTCCTTCATGACCTCGCGGCGCTTTTCCACGTCGATGAGCGAAAGAGCCTGCTTGAGCTTGGCGTCGAAATCAGGGTTCGAGTAGCCGGTTTCGTTCCAGGCCTCGCCGGTGCGATAGCCGAGCGCCAGCACCTGTACGCCAAGCGGGCGCATGTACCAGATGGTCATCGAATAGGGGTATTTCGTCCAGTCGTTCCAGAATGTCGATCCCGGCAGCACGGTGCGCTTCACCTTGATCCCGGCATCGCGCAACTGGCCGGCAATAGCGTCGCCGGTGTTCTTTTGCCAATCGTCCTCGACGGTGATCAGTTCATGCTCGAAGTCGTCCTGCCCGGCATCGGCCATAAGCTTCCTGGCGCCCGCGGCGTCGCGTGTCTTCTTGGGCAGCGCGTAGTATTCCGGATGAATCGGACTGACGTGGTGGTTTTCACCAACAGTGCCTCGCCCGGCGTAGCCAAGTTCGAGCACCGCTTTGTTGTCGACGGCCATCTGGAGGGCGTTGCGAACCCGCTTGTCGTCATAGGGCTTGTTCGTGATGTTGGTCCGGGCGACGAGCGTGGTCGCTGTCGCAACCTCCGATTTGACCAGCCCCATCTTGTCGAGAATGTCTATGAAGTCGGCCGGCGTCTCGAAATTGAGGTCGATTTCGCCGGAGTCGAATGCATTTATCGAGGCGTTGAAATCGGTTCCGTAGTCGATGAATTCGACGCCGTCGAGAAGCGCTTCACCGCCCCACCATTTGCCATTCTCACGACGCTTGACGACCGCTTTCTGGCCGACCGCATAAGACACCAGTTCGAACGGCCCGGTGCCAATCGGCTTCTCGATCGGATTGGCGCCGTCGGCGTCGAAGTTGCGATGGACCACCAGCGCCGGATAGTCGGTGAAGTTCGGGATCAGCGAGACGTCCGGCTCGTTCAGCTTCAGCTTCACCGTGTTGTCGTCGACCTTGGTGATCGCCCCTTCCCTGGCCTTGCCGGTCTTTGCATCGATCAGCGCACCGACGCGCGCGGCCATCGAATTGCCGGCGGCAGCCTTCTCGCACCAGCGCGTCAGATTGTAGGCCACGTCATCGGCGTTGAAAGCATCGCCGTTGTTCCAGGCGATGCCCTTGCGCACATGCAGCACGTATTCGGTGGCGTCGTCGTTGACCTCCCAGCTTTCGAGCAGAACCGGCTCGAATGTGAACTGGCGGGTGTAGCGTACGAGCGGCTCGAGCCAGCAGCGTGAAATGTTCGCAAGTTCCACCCAGTCGTAGGTGCGCGGGTCCTTTTGCGCCTTCACCGACATCGAAACGTGCAGCGTTCCGCCTTTCTTCGGCTCTTCAGCCAAAGCCCGCTCCGGCACGGCAAGTCCAATCATGCCGTAGGCAAGGGCCGTCGATGCGCCGAAAGCGCTTGCCAGGGCCAGAAACTCCCGCCGGTCGACGCGACCGGCGCGCGCCTCGCTGGCCATTGCTTCGATGGCGCTCGATACGCGATCGCCGTTGCTTCTGAAGAGTGTCATTTTTTCCTCCCTTATGGTTCGCATCGGGTCTTCGCCCGTGATCAACTAACGCTGTCCGGCAGTTTCTCCTCGCGCCGCGCAATCAAATCTTTGAGACCATCGGCGATGCCCTCATCGAGCTTCGGCTCCTCATAATCGGCGAGCATGTTGCGCGCTTTCTCGCGGCCGCGGGTGTCGTGGTCCTTTGCTCCTTCCGCCTTCCACTGTTCGAATGAATTGAAGTCCATGATGCTCGGTATGAAGAAGGCGGACTCGAAATGTTCAAGCGTGTGCTGGGTGCCGAGGAAATGGCCCTGCGGTCCGACCTCGCGGATAGCCGCCATAGCCTCCTTGAAATCGTCGAATGGCAGCCCGCCAGCATATTTATACCAGCCGACAAGCTGCTCGCAGTCGGTGGCAAATTTCGAATAGCCGCAGGTCAGGCCGGCTTCGAGCCAACCGGCGGAGTGCCAGATGTAGTTGGCGCCGGCAAGGATGGCGGCATGCATCAGCATGTTCGCCTCGTAGCCCGCCTGGGCGTCGTTCAGCTTCGAGCCGACATGGAAACCGGACGTGCGCCACGGCAGACGATACTTCCGCGCCAGCGCGCCCATGAGATACATCATCTGGGCCGCCTCCGGCGTGCCGCCCATGGGAGCGCCGGTCTTCATGTCGACCGTCACCATGAACTGTCCGTAGATCTGCGGCGAACCCGGACGCAGGAGCTGTGTGAACGCGACGCCCGCCAGCGCTTCGGCATTGACCTGCGCGACCGCACCGACGGCAGAGGCCGAAGTCGAGGCGCCGCAAAGGGCGAAGGGGGCGAGGATCAGCGGCTGGTTGTGGCGCGCATAGACTTTCATCGCGTCCAGCATGGTGGCGTCCCACACCAGCGGCGAATTGCAGTTGGTGATCGACACCAGAACCGGGTTGTCGCGGACAAAATCCTCGCCGAACACGATGCCTGCCATCGCCATCGTGTCTTCGGCTCGATCCCTGGAGGTCACGATGCCCATGAACGGCTTGTCCGAGTGCTTCAGCGCCGAATGGATGATGTGGAGGTGACGTTTCGGCACCGCGATTTCCATCGGCTCGCAGATGATCGAGCTCGACGAATGCAGCGCCGGCGCCATGTAGGCGAGCTTGTGGAAATTGTTGAGGTCGGCGAGTGTGCCGTAGCGCCGGTTGTTGTCGAGGTCGCGCACGTAAGGCGCTCCGTACATCGGCACGAAGATGGAGTTGTTTCCACCCACACGTACGGAACGCTGGGGATTCCTCGCATTGAGCGTGAACTCCGACGGGACCTTCGAGATGAGCTCCATCAGCAGGGCGCGGTCGATCCGGACCCTTGTCTCCGAGACATCGGCGCCCGCCGCCTTCCACATTGCGATCGCCTCGTCGTCGCGGAACTCGCATCCGACTTCTTCGAGGATGGAGAGTGACTCCTGGTGGATCAGCTCAACCGCCTCGTCCGGGACCATCTGATAGACGGGAATCTGACGGACCAGGGTTGGAAACGACGCTACGGGTGCGCCCCGCAACGCCTTGCGCCCCAGGCGGCCGCCGCTGCGGCGGTTGGTGTGTTCGCTCACTTCAACGGCCGGTGCGTTCATGAAGGCTCCATATTCCAGTCTCGACCAATCTAGCCAGACAAAATGCGGCTGTGACGCTGGAAAATCCTGATCTCTTGTATAAGCTCAGCTTATGCGAAGCTTGCGCCACCTGCTGCCGTCTGCCGGCAGCCTGATCGTTTTCGAGGCCGCCGGGCGGCTGTCGAGCTTTACCGCCGCCGGGCGGGAGCTCGGCATGACGCAGGCTGCCGTCTCCTATGCGATCCGTGGGCTCGAAGAGCAGCTCGGCGCCAAACTCTTCCAGCGCCGCCACCGGCAAGTCAGCCTGACCGAGGCCGGCGACCGCTTCCATGCCGACGTCTCGCTCGGCCTGTCGCACATTCGCAAGTCGGCGGAGGATCTGCGCCAGATCGCCGTCGGCGCGCATGTGACACTCGCCGCCTCGACCGCCTTTGCCTCGTTCTGGATGATGCCGCGCCTGCAGCAGTTTCGCGACGAATTGCCGGGCATCGACCTGCGCATCCAGACCGCCGACCGCGATCTCGACATCATCGCCGAAGACATCCCGCTCGGCGTCCGCGGCGGCGAGCCCAGGGAATGGCCGGATTATCATTCGCTGCCGCTGGCCGATGAGGTGATATTCCCCGTTGCCGGTGTTAGTTATGTGGCACGGTTCGGGCTGCCGGACCGTGTCGCGGATCTTCAATCGCACCGCCTTATCCATCTTGAAGAGCCGTTTCGCGAGGCTGCGAGCTGGGACGAATGGTTCGCCTCGGCCGGTGTCGACATCGCCGATGCCGGACGCGGCTTGCGCATCAACGACTATGCGCTGGTGATCCAGGCCGTCATGGAAGGGCAAGGCATCGCGCTCGGCTGGGGTCACCTCGCCGAGCGGCTGCTGGCATCAGGGCTGCTGGTGCGCGTCACCGGCCACACGATGACGACCGGCAAGGGCTTTCATGTCATCTGGTCGAAGAACCGCGAACTCAGCGACAACGCCCGCAAGGTGCGGGACTGGCTGGCGGCGCAGGCGTGAGGCCGATAAATGCCCGGTCAAACGGTCACGACGATCTTGCCGAATTGCTCGTTCGATTCGAGATAGCGGTGCGCCTCGACGATCTGGTCGAACGGAAAGGTTCTGGCGATTGCCGGCTTCAGCGAACCCGAGCTCAGTCCGTCAAGGATGAACGCCTTGGCGGCCTGCAGCCGGACCGGATCGCGCACGATCTCATGGACGAGATAACCGCGCATCGTCAGTGTCTTTGCCAGCACTGCAGGTAGTGGAAAGGGTGTCGGGTCGAGGCTCAAGCCGCCATACTCGATGAGAATGCCGCCCGGTGCCATCGCCGCCGTCAGAGGCTTGAAAATCGGGCCGCCGACGGCATCGAACACCACGCGCACGCCGTCCGGGCCGGCGATTCGCTTCAGCCTGGCTTCCAGGTCCTCCTCTGCCGAGGCGATGACGTGGGCCGCGCCGAACTCAAGCAAAGCCCGCTTCTTGGCAGATGTCCGTGTGACCGCGATCGGGGTCGCGCCAACCATGTTGGCGATCTGGATCGCGGCAAGTCCGACGCTGCTCGAGGCCGCGGTAATGACAATAAAGTCCTCGTTTTGGAGGTTGGCAATGTCGATCAGCGCACCGTAGGCGGTGAGATATTGCATCCACGCTGCGGCGGCTTCTTCCCAACTCAGCGATGGTGGATGCTTGACGACGAGCTCGGCGGGATATGTGGCAATCTCACCATAGGCAGGCCAGCGGGCCATCGACAATGGCGGCACGATGCTGACGGCATCGCCAGGCGCAAACCCGTCCACGCCTTCGCCGACCATCTCGACGATACCCGCCGCCTCGAGCCCAAGACCGGAAGGCAACGGCGCGGTCTGGATGTAGGTCCCCGAACGCAGCAGCGCCTCGGCGCGGTTTATACCCAACGCCTTGACGCGGATCTGAATCTCACCGCTCGCGGGCGCAGGCGTGTCAACATTCTCGATGCGCAGGACCTCGGGACCACCGAGCTCATGAAAGCGAACGACACGTGCCATCGGTCAAACTCCAAAATATTTGAACTGAATCAGCTATGCCAGCGCTCATCAGGCGGATAAATAGCCGCTTGAGTAGATCAGCAGAAACTGCAGGTTTTGAATATGGATCGCCTTACGAGCATGGCCGTGTTCGTCAAAGCCGTCGACCTGGGCTCGTTCGCAGCCGCGGCGGCGGCTCTCGATCTGTCCGGGCCGATGGTCGGCAAGCATGTCCGGTTTCTCGAGGAGCGCCTGAGCGTGCGCCTCATCAACCGGACCACGCGCCGCCAAAGCCTGACCGATTTCGGGCGCGCCTATTATGAACGCTGCCGGCTGGTGCTTGCCGAAGCGGAGGCCGCTGATGCACTCGCCGCCGACCAGCTTGCCGAACCGCGCGGAAAGCTGCGTGTCCTGATGCCGGTGCATTTCGGCCGGCGCTGCGTTGCCCCGATCCTGTTCGGGTTTGCGCAGCAATATCCGGCGCTGGAACTTGACCTGTCGTTCAGCGATGCCATCGCCGACCTCGCCGAGGACGGCTGCGATCTTGCCATTAGAACGGGCGACCTGGAGGACCAGGCCGGGGTGATGGCGCGTCGCATCGCGCGCCAGCACATGGTCGTCTGCGCATCGCGGTCCTATCTCGACCGGCACGGCCAGCCGCAGGAAATAGATGACCTCGGCCGCCATCACGCGATCATCTACCGCCGTTCCGGGCGTGCCGTTCAGCCGTGGCTGTTTCCGCGCAATGGCCACCCCGCGATTGAGGTCAGGCCAGTCAGCAGATTGCGGCTCGACGACCTCGATGCCATCGCCGATGCCGCGGCCGCCGGCATGGGGCTCGCCTGGCTGCCATACTGGCTGGTTCGCCAGCGCATCCAGGCGGGCGCACTTGTCCCGCTGTTGTCGGAACAATCCTGGTTTCTCTACGACGTTCATGCCCTGTGGTTGCAGACGCCTCATCTGCCGATGAAAGTCCGCCTTGCCGTCGATGCACTGTCGGCAGCGCTGCCCAAGCTCATGACTTGAATGCACGGTCGCGGTTATCTGCGTGGATTTCCTCGAGAACGACTCGACGCAACCACAAGCCGTTCGAGGCGAGGCTTCGTCGATCGGCTCGGCAGCGCCGCTATCGATCCGCTCGCGCCTCGCATTGGGCGACAGTAGTTGTGTGCGTCAAGTTCTGCAAAATGGCGTGGCATCGCGGTGACGTCGGCGTGGGGCGCGCCCCCCCCCCCGTGTTGTCGGTGCGGGGGCCCCCCGACCGGGGGGCGGCGGGCGACCGCCGCCCGC
>NZ_JAMYRK010000066.1:0-30938 GCF_040321335.1 Mesorhizobium sp. M0437 | reverse complement strand
ATACGACTCTGGTTCGAGCGGTCGCAGCGGTTCGAGTCGCACCAGCAGTTGATGCGGCAGGAGGGGTTGGA
This sequence comes from Mesorhizobium sp. M0437, assembly GCF_040321335.1. Lineage (NCBI taxonomy): Bacteria > Pseudomonadati > Pseudomonadota > Alphaproteobacteria > Hyphomicrobiales > Phyllobacteriaceae > Mesorhizobium > Mesorhizobium sp. M0437. The sequence goes on along the minus strand of NZ_JAMYRK010000066.1, from coordinate 30,867 downwards.
GCGGTAGCAGCGGCTCCAGCGGCAGCAGCGGTTCGAGTGGCACCAGCAGTTCAAGCGGCGGCAATGACGGAACAAGCAGCGGCGGCTCAAGCGGATCGAGCAGTAGCAGCGGATCCAGCGGCGGCAACGACGGGACAAGCAGCAGCGGATCCAACGGCAGCGGTGGAGTGTAGCGGCTGCTCAAGTGGCACCAGCGGCGGCGGGTGGGCACACTACGTGCCCCGGGGCGCCCGCCGACGACGATCAACCCTCATGACAACGGGAGTAGCAGCTTGACGCTCCAACCGAAATCCGCGACCGCGCCCCTAACCGGCCTTGCAGGACTGTTTGGTTATGCGCTGGCCGTCGGAGTGCTCGTCAACAGAAGCTGGCCTGTGCATTTGCAGGCCATGACTGTCATTGCAGCTACCGCGGCAGCGATGATCGCGGTCGACACGGCCTATTTCCAGACGTTCCGGAGGCGTTCGACGGGATTTCAGGCGAAGCCGATGCGAGCGCTTGAAGTCGAGCGCGTCGTGCGCAAGCTCATCGGCTTCATCGTCACGCTCACGACCATTGCCGCAGTCTACTGGATAGTGCCGGAATACCGGCGCGGGTTTTACGCCCCCTACTGGGCGGCGCTTTACGACACCTTGCCGGCGCTGCTCGTCGCCGCGCCGTTTTATGTTGCCTATGTCGACCGCCGGCAGACCGATCCGGAAGATTCATATGCCGAAATCGGTGCATTCGTCCTCAGCGGCGCCGTGCCGCAAAGGACCGAGCAGATACGCCAGCACGTGCGGGGCTGGATCGTCAAAGGCTTCTTCCTGCCGCTGATGTTCGTCTATCTGTGCTCCACACTGGGTTCGATCCTTGCCGGGCTGGAACAACCGTATCGATTCGACATCATGCGCTGGCACGCTTTTGCAATCGATCTCCTGTTCATGGTGGATGTTCTTGTCGCGGTCGTCGGCTACGTCTTCACGCTGCGCGTCCTCGACAATCATATCCGCACCGTCGAGCCCACCGTATTCGGCTGGCTGGTTTGTCTTGCCTGTTATGAACCCATCAACGCCGCCACCCGTGCCTACCTGAACTACGAAACGGGCGCCAACTGGACGGCGGTGATGCCCTCACCGGCGCTCCAGGTTTTCTGGGGGTCGGCGATCCTCTTCTGCATCTTGATTTTTGTCTGGTCCACCGTGAGCTTTGGCCTGAGATTTTCCAATCTCACCAATCGCGGAATCATCACCTGCGGACCGTATCGCTGGATCAAGCATCCGGCCTATGTTTCGAAAAACCTCTCCTGGTGGCTGGTCTCCCTACCTTTCCTCACCGCCGCAGGACCCGCTGAAGCGCTGCGGCACTCCGCCATCCTGCTCGCGCTCAATGCCATCTACGCACTCCGCGCCATCACCGAGGAATGCCATCTGTCACGCGACCCCGATTACGTCGCCTATCGCGATTACATCAGCGAAAACGGCGCCGTTGCTCAGCTCAAACGACTGTTCGCGAAAGCGAGTCGGTCGCCGATCAGGCGCTCAGGCTGAATGCCCTTGCTCGGACATCTGCGGCAGCTGGCCTATCGCCTCAAGGCGTGATCGCGATGCCGATCCTCGCCGCTCATCGGCAACGGCCGATCGCCCTCGAGCAGGCGGGTGATCCGGGCGAAGCCGGCAAAAGCCTTTCTCGCTTCCTCGGCCGACATCCGGCCGGCCATGGCCGCAGCGCAGCAATTCACGGCGCACTGGTAAACCGGCCCGCGCCGCCCGGCCGGCCATTTTCGCAAGAATGCCATCGCTTCGGCAACGCTGTCGATCTCCTCCACGGGCTGTCCCTGTCCGCGCAAAATCCGCACGGGCGAAAAGAATTGCAAGCGGTCCATCATTTCCTCCCCGTCGACCGGATGCGTGCGATCGAACCCCACTAAACTCGCGAACCCGACTTTGGTTCCCGGCAAAACATGGCTTGGCCTGAAAAATGTTTGCTGGACGAGACGAGCAACGGTCGACGCGCCCGGCAGCTCCAATTGGGTGACATCTTGCCCCAATTGGGTGGCATCTTGCCATTGTACGGGAACGTTAGCGCGGCTGATGCATTTCGATGCCACGAGCAGTCTTTTTGAGGGAAATGCCAAAACATGAGAATAGCCCATGTGGCGCCGCTCCATGAATCCGTGCCACCCCGGTTCTATGGAGGGACGGAGCGCATCGTCTCCTATCTGACCGAAGGATTGGTCGAGCTTGGCCATGACGTGACCCTGTTCGCCAGCGGCGATACCAAGACGTCGGCGAAATTGGTGGCGTGTCGCGAGCGCGCGCTCCGTCTCGATCCGCGCCCGCACAAATCCGAAACCGCGGCGCATCTCTCGATGCTCGCCGAGGTGAGGAGCCGTGCGCAACAGTTCGACATCATCCATTTCCATCTCAGCCACTTCCTGCATTTTCCTTTCTTCGAACACATGCCCGACCGGACGGTGACGACACCGCATGGCAGGCTCGACTATGTCGACCTGGCCCCGGCCTACGAACATTTTCCGCGCTTTCCGATGATCTCGATTTCGTGTAGCCAGAGAACCGGGCTACCCAGGGCAAATTGGCTGGCGACCATCCATCACGGGCTACCGATCAATACGTATGAGCCGACTTTCGAGACGGAGGTGGACGAGCCGTATCTGGCCTTTCTGGGCCGGCTGTCGCGCGACAAGCGCCCGGACCGTGCCATTGAGATCGCCTTGCGCTCCGGGCTGAAACTGAAGCTTGCGGCAAAGATCGGCGACGACGACCGCCCTTTTTTCCACGACACGGTCGAGCCGCTGATCGACGGCGACCGTGTCGACTATATCGGCGAGATCGAAGAGGACAGAAAAGCGGAATTCCTCGGCAAGGCGGCCGGCCTGCTGTTTCCGATCGATTGGCCGGAGCCGTTCGGTCTTGCCGCGATAGAGGCTATGGCCTGTGGCACGCCGGTAATCGCCTGGAAATGCGGTGCCCTGCCGGAGATCATCGACCACGGCGTGACCGGTTTCCTTGTCGATACGGTCGATGCTGCGGTCGCCTCGATACCGGAATTGCTGCGCCTCGACAGGCAACAGGTGAGAGCCGTGTTCGAAAACCGTTTTTCTGCCACGAGAATGGCCCACGACTATGTGGCTGCCTATGCGCGCCTGATCGGTACTCCCGGTGAAGCGAGAGCGTCCTGATCGGCGTCATTGTGGACGTTGGAAACGAAACGACAGAGCTTGTGACGTATGAATCAACTCGACGAGCGTAAGCTTGATCCCGCCGTAGCCCTTGCCTCCCTCGACGAGGTTGCGCCCCGGGAGCCGCACCGGCTGTTCGCCCTCAAGCAAGCCGACTGCTTCGCGGTGGCCGACGCCTATGGCGACATCCGCGGCGCCGGCGATGGCTTTTTCCGAGACGACACGCGTGTGCTTTCGGAATTCCGGCTGACGGTCGGTGGCCGGCAAATGTCGTTGCTCGGCGCCTCGCTCAGCCAGGACAATGTGCTTTTCACCTCGAACCTGACCAATCTGCCGATCCAGAGTGTCGGTGGTCGCGACATTCCGCAGGGCGCGATCCACATAGAACGCGTCAGGCTGCTTTGGCAGGACCGGCTGTTCGAGCGCATCACCCTTTCCAACTACAGCCAGGAATCGTCGGCCATTCGGGTTTCCTTGCATTTCGCAGCAGATTTCCGCGACATGTTCGAGGTGCGCGGTTCGACCCGGCTCAAGCGCGGAATAGCCCACGCCGCCGAGACCAGTCCGACATCCGTGGTGCTTCGATATGACGGGCTGGACCAACTCGTGCGCCTGTCGGCGATCTCGTTCTCGCAGGCGCCGGACAATTTGACCGCCAGCCGCGCGGATTTCCTGGTTGCGGTGACGAAGCGCAGCAGCGAGGTCCTCTATATCGAGGTCGGCCCGGAAGTGGCGGAGACACCCGACCGCGACCGTTTTCGGGCTGCAGCCGCCCGCGCTCGCTTCGGCATGCGCGCCAAACGCCGCCACGGCGCGACGGTGCACAGTTCTGGCCGCGTCTTCAACGACTGGATCGAACGCGCGCGCGCGGACGTGGCGCTGCTGACCACCGAGCTTGCAACCGGACCTTACCCCTATGCCGGCATACCCTGGTTCTCGACGGCATTTGGCCGTGACGGGGTGATTTCCGCATTGCAGATGCTGTGGTTGAATCCTGGGCTGGCGCGCGGCGTACTCGCCTTTCTCGCCCAGCATCAGGCGACCGAAACGTCGCCGTTCAGCGATTCGCAGCCCGGCAAGATCATGCACGAGACCCGCAAGGGCGAGATGGCGGCACTGCGGGAGCTCCCGTTCGGCCGCTATTACGGCGGCGTCGATACCACGCCGCTCTATATTCATCTCGCTTGCGCCTATGCGGATCGTACCGGCGACATGGCGTTCGTCGACAGCCTGTGGCCATCGCTCTGTGCAGCGGCCGAATGGACGGAGGAGACAAGCCGCGCGACCGGCTTCGTTACCTACCAGCGCGGCGCCGAGACCGGCCTTGCCAACCAGGGCTGGAAGGACAGTTTCGATTCCGTCTTCCATGCCGATGGCCGCATGCCCAAGGGGCCGATCGCCCTGGTCGAGGTGCAAGGCTACGTCTTTGCCGCGTTCCGTGGGCTGGCGGCGCTCGCCCGCCGCCGCGGCGAGGACGACAAGGCCGATCATTGGGAGGAACGCGCCGAAACCATGCGCGCCGCGGTGGAACGCCATTTCTGGATGGACGATCTCAATTTCTATGCACTGGCGATCGACGGTGCAGGCGAGCTCTGCAAGGTACGGACGTCGAATGCCGGCCATCTTCTCTTTGTCGGGCTGCCCGAGCCGGAACGGGCGCAGATGGTCGCCGATCAGCTGCTCTCCGCGTCGTTCCACTCTGGTTGGGGCGTGAGGACGCTGGCCGACGATGCGATATTCTTCAATCCGATGTCCTACCACAATGGTTCGATCTGGCCGCACGACACCGCCATGTGCGGTGCAGGCCTGGCACGTTATGGCGTGCGCGACAGCGTGGTCCGGCTGATGAGCGGCACGTTCGAATCGGCTGTCCATTTCAACATGCGGCTGCCGGAACTGTTCTGCGGCTTTACCCGGTCGCCGGGCGAAGCGCCCATCGCCTATCCCGTCGCGTGCCTGCCGCAAGCCTGGTCAGCGGGATCGGCCTTCATGCTGATGCAGGCCTGCCTTGGGCTCGAAATCGACGGCTGGAACAGCGAAATCCGGGTCACCCGCCCAAGGCTGCCGATCGGCATCGACACGCTGACATTGCGGCATCTGGGTGTCGGCTCGACAGTGGTCGACCTCACATTCCAGCGTGTCGGCGACCGGGTCGTCGCCTTTCTTGCCGACCGGTATGAGGGGATGGTGCCGCTCATCGTGCGCACTTGATGCCGCCGCGCTGCGGCGCATCGAAAATGACGCGCGCGTTGCAATCGTCCGGAACCGATAGCCTCTTTGTGCGTTGCAAAAATGGGCGGGGTGGGGACGCTGTCGTTGTCATACGGCGGCGAACCAGAAAACAAATAAAAAAAACGGCTATCGGCCGGCCGGAGGCGAGATCACATTCCATGTCAGATTATACTGTAAACCTGCTCTGGGTTTTGCTGATTGCAAGTTTTGGCTTTTCCGCTTTTGCCATTCTCCTGTCGATATCCCGCCAGCGCCGCGGTCGCGCAACGGCCGCCGCATACACGCCGAGCGAGGATGTCGCGTCGGAAGCGGCACGCAAGGTGCTGCGCGAGTTCGAAAAGAACGGCCAGTCGGCCGATGCGGCACTGGTCACGTGGTCGCCCGACACTTTGCGCAAGATCCTGGCCGACGACCTGCCGGACGCACAGGTCATCGTGGTGTCCAACCGCGAACCCTACATCCACAACATCAAGGATGACGGGGTCCAACTTTTGGTGCCGGCCAGCGGGCTGGTTTCGGCACTCGAGCCCATCACCCGCGCCTGTGCCGGCACCTGGATCGCCTATGGCGGCGGCACGGCAGACCGCCTCACCGTCGACAAGGACGACCGGGTGCAGGTGCCGCCGGGCAATCCGTCCTACACGCTGCGCAGGGTCTGGCTGACGGAGGAGGAATATCAGGGCTATTATCTGGGCTTCGCTAATGAGGGCCTATGGCCGCTTTGCCATATCGCCTTCACCCGCCCCGTGTTTCGCGCCTCGGACTGGGACGCCTACGAGGCCGTCAACCGCAAATTCGCCGATACGGTGGTTGCCGAAGCCCGCAACGAACGGCCGATCGTGCTGGTGCAGGACTATCATTTCGCGCTGCTGCCGCGCATGATCCGCCAGCGCCTGCCGGACGCGATAGTCATCACCTTCTGGCATATCCCGTGGCCTAATTCGGAAGTATTCAGCATCTGTCCGTGGCGTGAGCGGATCCTGGAAGGACTGCTCGGCAGTTCGATCATCGGCTTTCATACCCAATTCCATGCCAACAACTTCACCGAAAGTGTCGACCGCTTTCTGGAGAGCCGGATCGAACGGGCAGACGCGGCAATCTCCTATGGTGGGCAGACCACATTGGTCCACGCCTATCCCATTTCCATAGAATGGCCGGCCCAATTGCTGGCAAAACTGCCGTCTGTGGAGGAGTGCCGCGCCAGCGTGCGCGACAGATTCGGCCTGTCTGCGGATACCAAACTATGCGTTGGCGTCGAGCGCCTCGACTACACGAAAGGCATTCTCGATCGCTTCCATGCCTTGGACGAATTGTTCACGAGATATCCCGAATGGATAGGCAAGGTGGTTTTCCTGCAGATCGCCGCGCCGAGCCGGGGGACATTGCCCGCCTACCAGCAACTCCACGACGAATGCCGCCGCTGTGCCGAGGAGCTCAACCGGCGCTATGGCAGCGAGACATACAGCCCTATCCTGATGGTCGCCGAACATCATCGGCAGGAGCAGGTCTACGAGGTCTATCGTGCCGCCGACATCTGTATGGTCACCAGTCTGCATGACGGCATGAACCTTGTCGCCAAGGAATTCGTCGCAGCGCGCGACGACGAACAGGGCGTGCTTTTGCTCAGCACCTTCGCCGGTGCCTCGCGCGAATTGCTGGAAGCACTGATCGTCAACCCCTACGATGCGGCCATGATGAGCGAGGCGCTGTTGCAGGCGCTGACGATGACGCCGGAAGAGCAGCGCGAACGTTTGCGGCCGATGCGCGAGATGGTCCGCGACAACAATGTCTACCGCTGGGCCGGCAGCATGCTGCTGGACGCCGCGCGCCTGCGCAAACGCGGCGATCTCGACAGGGTGACCGGAACCGGCGAGCGCCCGCCATCGAACACCAACAACGTCATCTCGATGTTCGAGCGGGCTCGGAAGGCAGCGTCGTGAAAAGCTTTGAACAACCACCGGCGTTGAACCTGTCGGAAGGGCAATGGGCGCTCTTTCTCGACATCGACGGAACCCTGCTGGAACACGCTGCCCATCCCGACGCGGTGTTCGTCGGCGAGGAATTGCGCAATCTGCTCGAACGCATCGAGCGGCGGCTGGATGGTGCGGTCGCCTTCATCACCGGCCGATCGATTCCCGCCGTGGACAAGCTGTTCCACCCGCTGAAGCTGCGGATTGCCGGACTGTATGGGCTGGAGCATCGGCTGACGCCGAGCGGTCCGATCGATGCCGCCGACGCGCCGGCCGACATCGCCGCCCTTGCGGACGAGATCGAGGCCGAACTGGGCAGCGGCAAGGTCTATGTCGAGCGCAAGGGGCCGGTCCTTGCCGTTCATACAAGAGCAGCACCGCAACTGCTTGCACCCGCAATCCAGCTCGTCGAACAGGCATTGGCCCGGCTTCCGAAGGGTTATCGGGTGCTTCCGGGAAACGCCGGCGTCGAGCTCATGCCTTTGGAAGCCGTCAAAGGTGCTGCCATCCGGCGTTTCATGGACATTCCGCCCTTTGTTGGCCGGCGGCCGATATTCCTCGGAGACGATACATCGGACGAACACGGTTTCGAGGCGATCAATGAAATTGGCGGCATCTCCATCCGCGTGAAGCCGAACGGACCGACGGCCGCAACCTATGTCCTCGACGACGTGACGGGCGCAATAGCCTGGCTCGAGGCCAGTTTCGAGACGTCGGCGGTGGCCTGATCGCGCCGTGGCCCGGTTCAGCTGATCTTCCCGTCCACCATGTGAATGCGGCGATCCATGCGTGCGGCCATGTCGAGGTCATGCGTGACTGCCACGACCGTCTTGCCGCGTTCGCGCACCAGATTCTGCAGGATTGTGAACACCTGCTCCGAGCTCTTGCTGTCGAGGCTCCCCGTCGGCTCGTCTGCCAGGATAGCCACCGACAGCGATGGAGGAGAGTTGATGAGTAGGAAATCGCGCGCTTCGACCGATGCCGTTCTCAAGGAACTACGCGCCTTCGGCCTCACCTATCCAGGCGCCGAGACAAAGAGTCCGTGGCCTGGTCACGACGATCTCGCGGTGAAAGGCAAGACCTTTGCTTATTTGAGCCTTGAAGGCGAACCGTTCAGCATCTCCCTCAAACTCCCCTACAGCGGCGACGAGGCGAGAAAGCTCCACTATGCGTCGCCGACGGAGTACGGCCTTGGCAAGAGCGGATGGGTGACATTCGAACCAGCACCGGACGAACTGCCACCGATCGGACAACTGAAGTCATGGCTCGATGAGAGTTATCGCGCACAAGCGCCCAAAAAGCTTGCCGTCCTGATCACGTACAAGGTGGACTCGGGAGCTTAGGTCGAGCGATCGGTGTCACCCCCCGAATCGTCGGCGCTAGAAGCTCAACGACGCCACGCCGATAAGCGCGTTTCTCATTGAATGACTTTAAGCCCACGCCGGCAAATCGTCTGCTTGCCGGTTCCCCTGCGTCAGGCTTAACCTGCGTGCCATGCGTGGAGGCGCGTGCGGTAACAAGGGGAGGACATAGCAATGACCATACAAGACGCATCACCGGACCTGTACAATGAGGATCTCGCACCGGCGAAGGTTCGAAACTGGGGACCGTTCTCGATCTTCAACGTCTGGACGTCGGACGTCCACAGCCTGTGGGGCTACTATCTCGCTGCCAGCCTGTTCCTGTTCTGCGGCGGCTTCGTCAACTTCATCATCGCCATCGGTATCGGCTCGCTGATCATCTATGCGTTAATGAACATGGTCGGCTATGCCGGCGTGAAGACCGGGGTGCCCTACCCTGTCCTGGCGCGTGCCTCCTTCGGCATCTGGGGCGCCAACATACCGGCGCTGGTGCGCGCCATCGTCGCCTGCTTCTGGTACGGCGCGCAGACGGCGGCGGCCTCCGGGGCGATCGTAGCCCTGCTGATCCGCTCGCAATGGTTCGCCGACTTCAACCAGAGCACCCATTTCCTCGGCCACTCCGGGCTCGAGGTGATCTGCTTCGCCGTCATCTGGGCGCTGCAGCTCCTGATCATCCAGAGAGGCATGGAAACGGTGCGCCGCTTCCAGGATTGGGCCGGACCGGCGGTGTGGGTGATGATGCTGATCCTGGCGATCTATCTTTGCATCAAGGCAGGCACTTTCGCTTTCACCAGCGACATCCCGATGGATGTGCTGCTGGAAAAGACAAAGGACGCGGGCGTGCCGGGCACGCCGGGCTCCTGGACCTCGCTGTTTGCGGTGGCCGCGATCTGGGTGACCTATTTCTCCGCGCTCTATCTCAACTTCTGCGATTTCGCGCGCTACGCCCCGGACAAGGCATCGCTGCGCAAGGGCAACATCTGGGGCCTGCCGGTCAATCTTATCCTGTTCTCGCTGGTCGCCGGCGTTACGACGATCGCCGCCTTCGACGTCTATGGCGAGGTGCTGCTGCATCCCGACCAGATTTCGGCGAAATTCGACAGCTGGTTCCTGGCGGCGCTCGCAGCCCTGACCTTTGCGGTGGCGACGCTCGGCATCAATGTGGTGGCGAACTTCGTGTCGCCGGCCTTCGACTTCTCCAATGTCTTTCCACGCCAGATCGACTTCAAGAAGGGCGGCTATATCGCGGCGCTGATCGCGCTGGTGCTCTATCCATTCGCGCCCTGGGAAGGCAGTGCCGCCTCCTTCGTCAACATCATTGGCGCGACGATGGGGCCGATCTTCGGCGTGATGATGGTCGACTATTACCTGATCCGGAAGGGCGAGGTCGACGTCGAGGCGCTCTACAGGGAGAATGGCGAATTCCGCTTTCAGGGCGGCTGGCATGTCAATGCCTTCATTGCCGCCGGTATCGGCGCGGTCTTCTCCTCGATCCTGCCCAACTTCACCAGCCTGCTGCCGTCATGGTGGGGCGTCTATGGCTGGTTCTTCGGCGTGGCAATTGCCGGCGTCATCTATTACGTGCTGCGCACGATGGCACTCGGTGCCGGAGCCAGGATAGCCAAGGCCTGAACGGAGTCGGGGTGGCGCAAGCCGCCCCGTTCATTCTGCGACCATCTCGGCCAGGCGGCGCACTGTATTCCAGTTGCGCGAGGTGCCGATGCCCAGGCGTTTGTGACTGACCGCCGCAAGCAGCCGCGAACTCGGCATCTCGCGGGAAAAGACGATCCAGATGTCGCCGCCGACAATCCGCAGCTTCTCGTTCTTGCCGGCATATGCCTCAAGCGCCGCGGCGGTCTCGGCGGGAACGGGCGCCCGCATCACGCGCACCGCCACCTGGTCCGCGGCCTCGGCCGATTCGGCTGGGAACGGATTGCCGGCCGCCAGCCTTAGCCAGCCGTCGGCGCAGCGCACGATGATGTCGACGTGGCGGCCGAAAGTCTTTGCGAACGCCGCCTCCAGCCGCTGCTCCAACGCCGCAAGTTCTGTTTCTTGCGCCTCGAAGACCAGATTGCCGGTCGCCACCAGCGTGCGCGGCTTATTCAGACCCAGGCCTTCGGCCATCGCCTTCAGATCGGACATGACGACCCGCCGCCCCTCGCCCAGGACAATGCTGTAGAGCAGCGCGACGTAAGTTTGCATGGGCGGCTAGTCTAGACCAGCCGCGACTGCTCTACCGCCGCCTCGATGAAGCTGGCAAACAGCGGGTGCGGATCGAGCGGCCGGCTTTTCAACTCGGGATGGTACTGCACGCCGATGAACCAGGGGTGGTCGGGATATTCGACCGTTTCCGGTAGCACGCCGTCCGGCGACATGCCGGCAAACACCAGGCCGCAATCCTCGAGCCGCTCCTTGTAGTCGACATTGACCTCGTAGCGGTGGCGATGGCGTTCGGAAATCTGAGTATCGCCATAGATCTCGGCGATCTTCGATCCCTTGGCGAGGTCGGCCTGGTAGGCACCGAGCCGCATGGTACCACCAAGGTCGCCGGTTTCCCTGCGCTTTTCCAGCATGTTGCTCTTCAGCCATTCGGTCATCAAGCCGACAACCGGCTCCTCGGTTGGACCAAACTCGGTCGATGATGCGTGCTCGACGCCGGCCAGCGAACGCGCCGCCTCGATGCAGGCCATCTGCATGCCGAAGCAGATGCCGAAATACGGCACCTTGCGCTCGCGCGCGAACTTCGCCGCCAGGATCTTGCCCTCCGAGCCGCGCTCGCCAAAACCGCCGGGGACGAGAATGCCATGGACCTTCTCCAGCCACGGCGCCGGGTCTTCCTTCTCGAATATCTCGCTTTCGATCCAGTCGAGCTTGACCTTGACCCGGTTGGCGAGGCCGCCATGCGACAGCGCCTCGATCAGCGATTTGTAGGCGTCCTTGAGGCCGGTATATTTGCCGACGACGGCAATGGTCACTTCGCCTTCCGGATTGTGGATGCGGTTGGACACCGCTTGCCACCGTTCCATGCGCGGCTTCGGCGCCGGATCGATGCCGAAGGCCGCCAGCACTTCCGAATCCAGCCCTTCATTGTGATAGGCCATCGGCACGTCGTAGATATGCGGGACGTCGAGCGCCTGGATGACGGCGCTTTCGCGGACATTGCAGAACAGCGACAGCTTTCTGCGCTCTTCCTTGGGGATCGGCCGGTCGGCGCGGACCAGCAGTATGTCGGGTGCAATGCCGATGCCGCGCAACTCCTTGACCGAATGCTGCGTCGGCTTGGTCTTCAGTTCGCCTGCCGTCGGAATGTAAGGCATCAAGGTCAGGTGGACGTAGACGGCGTTGTTGCGCGGCAGGTCGTTGCCGAGCTGGCGGATCGCCTCCAGGAACGGCATCGCTTCGATGTCGCCGACGGTGCCGCCGATCTCGCACAGCACGAAATCGTAGTCGTCATTGCCGTTGAGGACGAAATTCTTGATCTCGTCGGTGACGTGCGGAATGACCTGCACGGTAGCGCCGAGATAGTCGCCGCGCCGCTCGCGCTCGATGATGTTCTTATAGATCCGGCCGGTGGTGATGTTGTCTTGCTGGTTGGCCGAGCGGCCGGTGAAGCGCTCATAATGGCCAAGATCGAGATCGGTCTCGGCCCCGTCATCGGTCACGAAGACTTCGCCGTGCTGATAGGGCGACATCGTGCCGGGATCGACATTGAGATAGGGATCGAGCTTTTTGATGCGTGCGCGATAGCCCCGCGCCTGCAAGAGAGCCCCAAGGGCCGCTGCAGCAATGCCTTTTCCAAGTGAGGAAACCACGCCGCCTGTGATGAATACATATCGCGCCATGGGAGTCATCGCTTAACGCGGCCGAATTGATTCCGCCAGAGAAAAAACCGCCGCGAAGGCTTTTTCCCAAGAAGGCGCTCTGGTCGTTGGCGTATCAAAACAAAAGGGCCGGCGAGGCCGGCCCTTTTGGCACGATCTGTCAAAGCGTCAGATGATGACGACTTTGGTGCCTACTTTCACCCGGCGGTAAAGGTCCATGACGTGTTCGTTGATCATGCGGAAGCAGCCATTGGAGGCGCTGGTTCCGATCGACTGCGGCGCGATGGTGCCGTGAATGCGCAGGTGGGTATCTTTCTTGCCGTCGTAAAGATAGATGGCGCGCGCACCGAGCGGATTGTCGCCGCCGCCGGGCATGCCGTCCTTGTACTGGCCATAGTGCTTGGGTTCGCGCTTTTGCATATCCAGCGTCGGAATCCAGCGCGGCCATTCCTGCTTGTCGCCGACGGCAACCGTACCCTTGAACTGCAGGCCTTCCCGGCCGACCGCGATGGCATAACGGCGGGCGGTTGACGATGATTCGACGAGGTAGAGACGACGGGCGCTGGTATCGATGACGATGGTGCCGGGGTTGTAGCCGGTGAATTCGACCTCCTGCGGCACGAATTCCGCCTTGACCTTGAACTGCCGCTTGGCCTGCTTCCTTTCGAGCGCGGCGTCGAGCGCGCGTGTTTCCGGAAGCAGCGACATCGACGAAGAGGATGTGCCGCCGAACAGTCCCGCGAACAGCCCGACGCTCTGCGGCTTCTGCCCCACCGGTTCGCTGCGCAACTCGCCATTGTTGCCGGTCAGCGCAACGTTCATGGCCTCGGCCGGGATCGGCTCGGCCGACTGGATCGGCGCAATGGGCGTAATCGGTTCGATGATGTTGACGGTCTTCTTCTTGGCCGGCGTGGCGTCAGCCACCTTGGCCGTTGCGAGCGGCTGGCTCTTCTTGGCAAGGAACGCCTGCCGTTCCGCATCGGCTTTGGCTTTCGCCGCCTCGCGCATCGCCAGCTTCCTGGCTTCGAGTGCCTTGGCGCGAGCGGCTTCCTTGTCGGCTGCGATCTTGGCTTCGATCTTGCGGATCTGCGCAAGGTCGTCCGGCGTCGGATCTTTCTTCTTCTTGAGAAGCTTCAATTGCGCTGCATCGCTTTTGGCAGCGACCTTGACGACGTCGGTTGTTGTTGCGGCTTTGTGGGCCGAGTTTGCCGTCGGCATGGCCGCGTAAGCGGGCGCACCTAGGCTGAGCACGGCACAAAGGCCGGCAAAAATGAAGCTGCGAAGCTGCATGGGGAAGATCCGATCGTTCAATGCTTGTTGCCCACGGCGTCGCCCGGCGCCCCCCAAGGACGCCGAGAATGCCGCGTGCAACGTATAATCGATTAGCCGGAAGCGCCTCAAGCGTGAGGCGCAGTCGAATCTTCGTGATCGTGCGGCATTTGCCGCGACTGTGTTCAAACGACAACAGATCGCGGCATAAGTTGCCCTATTACTGGTTGGGGACCTGCGGTGTGGCCGGCGCGGTGGCGCCGTTTGTCGCTGGCGGCGTCGCCGGAGCGGTTGCCGGCGGCGTCGTTGCCGCGCCATTGCCGGACGGCGGGGTCGGCGCCGTGGTGCCCGACGGCGGCGTCGGCGTCGTGGTTCCAGGCAATTGGTTGAGTACGCCCTTGCCTGCTCCGTCCGAGGTCGCCGGCACGCGATCGAGAATGTCGATCGGCTTCTCGCCATAGCGCGCAACGATCGACAGTGTCAGCGAAGTGACGAAGAAAGCGGCAGCCAGGATCGCCGTCGCCCGCGTCAGCGCATTGGCGGCGCCACGCGCGGTCATGAAGCCAGATCCGCCGCCGATGCCGAGGCCGCCGCCTTCGGAGCGCTGCAGCAGCACCACGCCGACAAGCGCGAGCACGACCATGAGGTGGACGACGATCAGTACGGTTTCCATAATTTACCCTGGCAAGGCCTTGTGCGGCCGCTGATTTGGAGGCGGCTCAATACAATGCTTTAACGGCATTTCCAAGCCCGTGGCCGGAATATGGGAAGCAATGCGTCCTTTGCAACGATTTCGGCGCCGGCCGTCCGCTCAAATGCAGCAACCAGCCCTTGTATCAAGCGATGTTTCGATAGGCTTCCGCGATGCCGAGGAAGTCCGCCGCCTTTAGGCTGGCGCCGCCGACCAGCGCGCCATCGACATTCCTGACGCCGAGCAACTCGACGGCGTTGGACGGCTTGACCGAGCCGCCGTAGATAATGCGCATTTTGGCCGCCGTATTGCCGAGCTTCCGTGCCAGTTCTTCGCGGATATGCGCATGTGCCTCGGCGACGTCGGCGGCGGTCGGGGTCAAGCCGGTCCCAATCGCCCATATTGGCTCATAGGCAATGACGGTGTTGGAAACCGTGGCGTTTGGCGGGACCGAGCCAGCGACCTGGCGCGACAGCACGTCGAGCGTGGCTCCTGCTTCTCGTTCGGCTCTTGTCTCACCAATGCAGATGATGGCCACCAGCCCGGCGCGCCATGCGGCGGAGGCCTTGGCCTGGACCAAGGCATCGTCCTCCTTGCGATCGGCGCGGCATTCGGAATGGCCGACGATGACATGGCTGGCACCTGCATCCTTCAGCATCTCGGCCGAAATGCAGCCGGTGTAGGCGCCGCTTTCCTCGGTGTGGCAATCCTCTCCGCCGGCCCGCACCGGCGTGCGCGACAGAATCTCGGCGGCGTGCGCAAGCAAGGTCGCCGGCACGCAGACCACCGCTTCGGTCTCGGCGTCGAGCCCACTCATGAAGCCGTTGCCGATCATCCTGAGCTCGTTGAGCGAGGCGCTGGTGCCGTTCATTTTCCAGTTGCCGGCGACGAGCGGGCGGATTCCAGGCGTCATGGGATTTGTTTCTCCGGGCAATTTCCAGCTGGCCCTCACTATCAAAATCAGGCCACAAAGCAATCGACAGTGGGCAGGAAGGGCGCTATTGCGCTTGTTTCAGACTCGGCGCATGCGAAATGCGCAAAAATCGGAAGTACTCATGCTTGGTATGTTGAGAAGCGCGGCGGGGACCTGGGTCGCTAAACTGCTGCTGTCATTGTTGGTGTTGAGCTTCGCCGTCTGGGGCATCTCGGGCCGCCTGATGGGCGGTCTTGCCGGCCATGATGCCGTGATCACGGCCGGAGGCACCAAGGTCTCGATCAACGAATACCGCCTCGCCTACGATCGCCAGCTCAGCGTCATGTCGCAGCAATTCGGCCAGCGCATCAGCCGTGAGCAAGCGACGGCGCTCGGCATCGACAACCAGGTGCTGGCGCAACTCGTGTCGGGCGCCGTCCTCGACGAGCAGGCCCGCAAGCTCGGACTCGGCCTGTCAAAGGACCGGCTCGCCGAACTGACGCGTGAAGACCCGGCGTTCAAAGGGCCTGCCGGAAGCTTCGACAGGAGAACCTTCGAGTACCTGCTTCGGCAGATCGGAATGCGGCCGGAAGACTATTTGAAGAACCGCGCCCAGGTCGCGGTCCGCCAGCAGATCGTCGAGGCGGTTTCGGACGGCCTCAAGGCCCCGGATACTTTCTTCAAGGCGGTCGCGCTCTATCGCGGCGAAGATCGCACCATCGACTACCTGACCTTGCCGAAATCGCTGGTCGAACCGATAGAAGCGCCGTCCGACAGCGCGCTTTCGGCCTATTTCGAGGAAAACAAGAAAACCTACGCCGCGCCCGAATACCGTAAGTTCTCCTATGTCAGGCTCGAACCGGAAGACATCATGGATTTGAGCGCGGTGACCGACCAACAGGTCAGCGACGACTACAATAAGAACAAGGCGCGCTACACCACGCCGGAGATGCGCACCATCGAGCAGCTTGTGTTCAAGACACCTGATGCCGCAAAGGCGGCGCTCGATTCGCTCAGGACCGGCGCGACCTTCGACAAGATCGTCGCTGCCGAAGGCAAGACGCCGGCCGACACGCTGCTCGGCACGCTGGCCAAGGACAAGATCGCCGACAAGGCGGTCGCCGACGCTGCCTTCAAACTAAACGTCAATGAGGTCAGCCCGGTCGTACAGGGCGCCTTTGGTCCCGTTCTGCTGCGCGCCACCGAGATCAAGCCCGAAGTGGTGAAGCCGCTGGCCGAAGTGTCCGAGCAGATCCGCAAGGACCTGGCACTGGGCGAGGCAAGCCGCATCTTGCTGGACGTGCACGACAATTACGAGGATACGCGCGCCTCGGGCAGTTCGCTCGCCGAGGCAGCCGCCAAATTGAAGCTGAAGGTCGTCACCATCGATGCCATCGACCGCACCGGCCAACGGCCGGATGGAAGCATCGTCAAAGACCTGCCGGAATCGCCGGCACTCATCAAGGCGGTGTTCGAATCCGAACCCGGAACCGACAATGAAGGCCTCACCACCGCCGATAACGGCTTCGTCTTCTACGACGTGAGCGCGATCACGCCTGCCCGCGACCGCACATTGGACGAAGTCCACCAGAAGGTCGTGGCCGACTGGACCGCGGCGGAGACCACCAAACGGCTCACCGCAAAAGCACAGGAGCTCGAGAAGCGTCTCAAGGCTGGCGCCACGCTCGAGGTGATCGCCGGTGAGCTCAAGCTCGAAAAGCAGACCAAGCGCGGCGTCAAGCGCGATGCGGACGACGTCGATTTCGGCAAGGAAGGCGCCGCCGCGATGTTCGGCGTCGGCGAAGGCGGCACCGGGCTGATCCCCTCACCTACGGGCGACGGACAGATCCTGTTCAAGGTTGCCGAGGTGTTCGAGCCTGCCGGGGCCGATGCCAGCTCAGTGCCCCAGGACGCACAGAAGTCCTTCACCTCCGGCATGTCCGACGACCTGCTCGACCAGTTGGTGGCGCAGTTGCAGACGCAATATGACGTCCGCATCGATCAGGCGGCCGTAACCCAAGCCCTGGCCAGATGAGCGCGCTGAAGATCCACATCGCCAAGGTCGCCGCCGGCAGCGCTCTTTCCTTCGAGGAGGCGCGCGAGGCCTTCGACATCATCATGTCGGGCGATGCTACCCCCGGCCAGATCGGCGGCTTCTTGATGGCATTGCGCGTGCGCGGTGAGACCGTCAGCGAGATCGCCGGCGCCGTCGCCACTATGCGCGCCAAGATGCTGCGTGTCGAAGCCCCCGAGGGCGCCATCGACATTGTCGGCACCGGCGGCGACAATTCGCACAGCGTCAACATTTCGACCGCATCCGCTTTCGTCATCGCCGGCAGCGGCGTGCCCGTCGCCAAGCACGGCAATCGCGGACTGTCCTCGCTGACCGGCGCCGCCGATGTGCTGATCGCATTGGGCGTCAAGATCGACATCCCTCCGGAGACGATCGGCCGCTGCATCCACGAGGCCGGCGTTGGCTTCATGTTCGCGCCGGCGCATCACCCGGCGATGAAGCATGTCGGCCCGACCCGGGTCGAGCTCGGCACCCGCACCATCTTCAACCTGCTTGGTCCACTTTCCAATCCGGCCAGTGTCAGACGGCAGATGGTCGGCGTGTTCCTGCCCGAATGGATCATGCCGGTGGCAGAAACGTTGAAGGAACTTGGTGCCGACCATGCCTGGATCGTCCATGGCGACGGCTATGACGAGATCACCACCACCGGCGAGACACTTGTCGCCGAACTGGCCGGCGGCGAGATCCGCAGCTTTACGCTGACCCCGGAAGCCGTCGGACTGAAGCGGCACACCAAGGACGAGTTGCGCGGCGGCGACGCCGCCCACAACGCCCAGGCACTGCGCGACATGCTGGCCGGCGCAGCCGGCGCCTTTCGCGATACGGTGCTGATGAATGCCGGCGCCGGGCTGGTGGTGGCCGGCAAAGCGACGACCCTCGCCGACGGCATGGTAACGGCGGCGCAGGCCATCGACAGCGGCCGCTCGCTGAAAGTGCTCGACAGGCTGATCGAGATTTCGAACGGTTAAAACCATGTCCGACATCCTGCGCAAGATCGAGGCTTACAAGCGCGACGAGATCACGGCGGCCAAGGCGCGCGTGCCGCTCGCCGAGATCAAGGCGCGGGCGACGGATGCCGACGCGCCGCGCGGCTTTCTTTCCGCCCTTGAAGCAAAGCGCAAATCCGGCAGGTTCGCGCTGATTGCCGAAATCAAGAAGGCTAGCCCATCCAAAGGCCTGATCCGCGCCGATTTCGATCCACCGACGCTGGCCAGGGCCTATGCGAAGGGCGGTGCCGCCTGCCTTTCGGTGCTGACCGACGCACCCTCCTTCCAAGGCGCGCCCGAATTCCTCACCACTGCGCGCGCTGCCATCGAGCTGCCTGCATTGCGCAAGGATTTCCTGTTCGACCCCTATCAGGTCTACGAGGCCAGGGCATGGGGCGCCGATGCCATCCTGATCATCATGGCCAGCGTCGACGACGCGTTGGCAAGAGAACTCGAAGCGACAGCGTTCGGGCTCGGCATGGACGCGCTGGTCGAAGTGCATGACGAGGCTGAAATGGAACGCGCGCTGCAGCTGTCGTCGCGGCTGATCGGAATCAACAACCGCAATCTCCGGACCTTCGAAACCAGCCTACAGACCTCGGAGCGGCTGGTAGCGATGGTGCCGGCCGACCGCCATCTGGTCAGCGAGAGCGGTATCTTTTCGCACGACGATTGCCGCCGGCTGGAGCAGAGCGGCATTGCGACTTTCCTGGTCGGCGAGAGCCTGATGCGCCAGCAGGACGTGGCCGCGGCAACGCGCCTGCTGTTGACGGGCAAGGCGCCGGCAGAGGCCGTTTGAGGATGGCGGCCGCCCTCACCCATCTTGGCGCGCAGGGCGAAGCCAACATGGTCGATGTCGGCGACAAGGCTGAGACGGTGCGCACGGCAGTCGCAGAAGGTTTTGTCGCGATGCGGCCCGAGACGCTGGACATGATCCTCGCCGGCGACGCCAAGAAGGGCGACGTGCTGGGCACCGCGCGCATTGCCGGCATCATGGCGGCCAAGAAGACGCATGAACTGATCCCGCTTTGCCATCCGCTGCTGCTGACCAGGATATCTGTCGATATCGAGGCGGACGCCGCGCTGCCCGGCCTGAAGGTGACAGCATTGACCCGCGTCACCGGCAAGACCGGCGTTGAGATGGAGGCTCTGAGTGCCGTCTCGGTCGCTTGCCTGACCATCTACGACATGGCCAAGGCGGTCGACCGCGCCATGGTCATCTCCGGCATCAGGCTGGTCGAAAAGACCGGCGGCAAATCCGGCGACTACAAGATCACCGGAGACGGGGCCACCGAGGCAGGCCGATAATGGCGCTGGTCCCAGTTGCCGAGGCGCTCGAGCGCCTGCTGGACGGCGCAGCAGCGCTGCCGGGCGAACGCGTCGCACTGCTGGATGCCGCCGACCGCGTGCTGGCGGAGCCGGTTGTGGCGCTCCGCACCCAGCCGCCGTTCAACGCCTCCGCCATGGACGGCTATGCCGTGCGGGCGGCCGATATCGCGTCCGTACCGGCAAGGCTTTCGGTGGTCGGCATGGCGCCGGCCGGACGCGGCTTTGCCGGAACGGTGCAGCAGCGGCAGGCCGTGCGCATCTTTACCGGCGCACCGCTTCCCGAAGGCGCCGACACTATCGTCATCCAGGAGAACGCCCGCGATCTCGGTGGCAGCAGCGTCGAAGTGACGGAACCGACGGTGCAGGGGCGCAACATCCGCCGCCTCGGGCTCGATTTCGCCAAGGGCGATGTCCTGCTGCCCAAAGGCCGCCTGCTCGACCCGGCGGCCTTATCGCTGGCGGCATCGGCCAATCACCCCGAGGTGCGCGTGGTCAAACGGCCGCTGGTCGCCATCATCGCCACCGGCGACGAATTGCTGCCGCCGGGCAGCGATCTTGGCCCCGACCAGATCATCTCCTCCAACGCCTATGGTGTCGCCGCTGCCGCACAGTCGGTCGGTGCGCGCGCGCTCGACCTTGGCATCGCGCCGGACCGCAGGGAGGCGATCGCTGCGCTGGTTGAAAAGGCCGTGAAGGCTGGCGCGAACGTCATCGTCACGCTGGGCGGTGCCTCGGTCGGTGACCACGACTTCGTCCATGAGGTGCTGACCGGGCAAGGCATGACGCTCGATTTCTGGAAGATCGCCATGCGGCCGGGCAAGCCACTGATGTTCGGGCGGCTGGGAGACATTCGCTGCATCGGCCTGCCCGGCAATCCGGTGGCAAGCCTGGTCTGCACTCAGCTCTTCCTGAAGCCGCTGCTGGCGCGGCTCGGCGGCCGCGCCTTTCAGCAGGATATACGTCGGGCACGGCTCGGTGCCGCCATGCCGGCCAACGATCTCAGGCAAGATTATGTGCGGGCTGTTGTCATTGATGACGCCGGTACGCTCGTGGCGACGCCGTTCGGCATCCAGGACTCCTCGATGCTGAAAATGCTGGCCGATGCCGACGGGCTGATCGTTCGCGCGCCGTTCGCGCCTGCCGCGGCGGCGGGCTCCCCCTGCGACGTACTGATGCTACGCTGAACCTGCCTCACTCCGAAATCAAGGTCCGGGTCAGCGGATGGTCTGGATCGGCCAAACCGTCGATGATGTTGAAATGATGCCGGTCAGGCTCGACCACCGAGCTGGTCGCGGTACCCAGGCCGATCCAGATGTTGGCCAGCAACGCGCTCTGACGCAGGAATTCAGCGCGCTCGCCGCCGCCGGCCCAGCAGGTCAGGCGGGCCTTGTCCATCGGGCGCAGCAGCACCGGGCTTTCGGCCTGCGCCTCGGCCTCATCGATCGCCAGCGTCTCGTTCATGCCGGTGCGCATTTTAGTGCGCAAATCGTGCACCCCCGAGATCGACACTACATGACGAACGCGCCGGACGACTTCGGGCGCCAGCGGCGTCGTCGCCGTAACCATCCGGCTAACAAGATGGCCGCCGGCCGAGTGCCCGGTCAGCATCAGCGGCCCTGCAACGATCGCCGCCGCCTTGCCGATCGCCGCGCCGACTTCCTTGACGATGCCGCCAATGCGTATCTGCGGACAGAGCGTGTAGGACGGCATCGCCACCGCATAGCCGCGATCAACAGGGCCAGCGGCAAGATGCGACCAGAAATTCTTGTCGAATTCCATCCAGTAGCCGCCATGAACGAACACCACGAGTCCCTTGGGCTTGATGGCCGGCAGGAAAAGATCGAGCCGGTTGCGTGGATTGTCGCCATAGGCCATGTCGAGCCGCGCCCTGCCCTCGGTCGAAAGCACGTCGCGGAAAACCCGCGCGGGCTCGATCCAGGCCGCCGGCCAGCGATCGCTGCCGGCTATGTTGGCGCTGTTGGCATAGGCGTTGTCCCAATCGGCAATGTGACGTTCGAACACCCTGCGCCCTCCCTGGCATATGGCCCTGCAGCGTAGCCGTAAGCATCGCGCGGCGCGTCGTCGCCAGCCTCACGATTCCAGCTCTCGCATCAATCTCAAGTGACAGCTGCTTTGATGGCGAAGCGCGCATCCTTCCACGCACCGGTGTGCAGGATGTCCTCAAGCACTTTGGCGGCCTGCCAGACATCGGCATAGCCGACATAGAGCGGGGTGAAGCCGAAGCGCATGGTCGATGGCGCGCGAAAATCGCCGATCACGCCACGTTCGATCAGCGCGCGCATGACCTGGTAGCCATGCTCATGCATGAATGAAATCTGGCTGCCGCGTTTTTCCCCATCGCGCGTGCTTTCGAGCGTGAGCCCGTAAGTGCCGCACTTTGCCTCGACAAGCTCGATGAACAGATCCGCCAGCGCGATGCTCTTCTTGCGCACCGCCGTCATGTCGACATCGTTCCAGATGTCGAGCGCGCCCTTCAGCGTGCGCATCGACAGGACCGGCTGTGTGCCGCACAGAAACCGGCGGATGCCGGTGCCGGCCGCATAGCCTGGCTCGAAGGCGAAGGGCCGTGCATGGCCCCACCAGCCGGTGAGCGGCTGCTGGATGTCGGAAAGATGCCGCTCAGCCGCATAGATGAAGGCAGGCGCGCCCGGGCCGCCATTCAGATATTTGTAGGTGCAGCCAACGGCAAAATCGGCGTTTGCCTTGTCGAGTTCGACTGGCATCGCGCCGGCAGTGTGGCAGAGATCCCAGACGATCATCGCCCCGGCTTCCTGAGCCCTGCGCGTCAGCGCCGGCATGTCGCGCAGTTCGCCCGACTTATAGTTGACGTGGTTGACCAGCACCACAGCGGTGCGTTCGTCGATCAGCTCTTCGATGGTCGGCGCGTCGACTCCCGAGAGGCGCAGCAGCGTATCTTTTCGCGTCGAAACCACACCCTCGGCCATGTAGAGGTCCGTCGGAAAACTATCGCCCTCGGCGACGATGACCTGCCGCTCCGGTCGCATGGCCATGGCGGCGTGCAGCAGCTTGTAGATATTGACCGATGTCGTGTCGCAGACCACTGTCTGGCCGGCCGCGGCCCCGATCAGGCGCCCGAGCTGGTCGCCAAGTTCAAGCGGCATGTTGAACCAGCCGGCCGTGTTCCATGCGCGGATGAGATCATGCGACCATTCTTCGGTCGCGGCCTTGTGCAGTTCATCGAAAGCGGCACGTGAAGCAGCTCCTAGCGAATTGCCGTCGAGATAGATCACTCCTTGCGGCAACACAAAGCGGTCGCGCATCGCGCGCAGCGGATCCGCGGCATCCATCGCCTTTATGGCCACGAGATCGGGAATTCCTGTCATGATTTGTCTGCTCCCCCAAGATCCAACGCAACGCCGGACACGCATCGACTGTTCTTCCATTACTTGGTTGCGCGCAGCAAGGCTCCACCGGCGAGAAGCAGCCTGACCAGGCGGTGGAAACCGGGACTTAACCCGAGGTTGGCGTTTTGAGTTCGTTTCGTTCACGGTGCATTGACCAAACCGCACAGTCGATACGGGTTCAATTCCGTGCCTTTTGCCGACCGACGGCCGATGCCAGTGCCGCCTTCTAGGAGGCCAGAAGGGCGCAAACGAAAGCAGAATCAAGGCGATGAGGCTCGCGGCGGTGAAAATGCGGTACGCCGGTAGGGGACGTCGTTTGTTTCCCGAGCCTTAACGCATTCATTAAACTTTAAACAGTTGCGGAACACAACTGGAACAGATAGTGTTTGTTCTGGGTTTGTTTTTCTGATTCTGTTGGGGGTCGCTATGCTGACACGCAAACAACACGAACTGCTTATGTTCATCCACGAAAGGTTGAAGGAAAGCGGTATCCCGCCTTCATTCGACGAGATGAAGGAAGCGCTCGACCTGGCTTCCAAATCCGGAATCCACCGGCTGATTACGGCGCTGGAGGAGCGCGGCTTCATTCGCCGTTTGCCCAACCGGGCCCGTGCGCTGGAGGTGCTACGCCTGCCTGACTCGATCGCCCCCGGCCTCAATGCGGCACGCAAGTTCTCGCCGAGTGTCATCCAGGGCAGTCTTGGGCAAGGCGCCCCTCGGCAAGGCAAGCCGACATCGTCGCGCGTGCCCGCAGCCGGAAATGACGACGATGTCGTCGCCGCCGTTTCGATCCCAGTGATGGGCCGCATCGCTGCCGGTGTGCCGATCGACGCCATCCAGCACCAGACGCATTCGATTTCGGTGCCGCCGGATATGATCATGGGCGGCGAGCATTATGCGCTTGAGGTCAAAGGCGATTCGATGATCGAGGCCGGCATTTTCGACGGCGACACGGTGATCATCCGCAATGCCGATACGGCGAGCCCCGGTGAGATCGTGGTGGCACTGGTCGACGAGGAGGAAGCGACGCTGAAGCGGTTCCGCCGCAAGGGCGCCTCGATCGCCCTGGAAGCCGCCAATCCGGCCTACGAGACGCGCATCTTCGGACCAGACAGGGTCAAGGTGCAGGGCAAGCTCGTCGGACTGATCCGCCGCTACTGAGCTCCGCCCTTGGCGCCGGCTTTGGGGTTGTCGGCCCGGCGGTATGGCGGCAGGCCCCGTGCCGCGCGTGAAAATTTCCGCTGCACGTGCCAGGGCCGGTATGATTTTTCGACGGCGAAGCGGATCTCGGCGCGTGTTGCCGCTTGTGGATCGAAATAGACGGCGGCACTTCCCGCGCGCGCCAGTTGCCGTTTGGTGACGACGAGGACCAGCCGGTCGTAGTAGCAGGGGTTATGGGCGGTGGCGTCGTCGATGACGATCAAGCTGGCAAAGGCGCAGGCTGGCCGCGCAGTATCGCGGTCCTTGGCTTGCGCGATGATCGCGCCGGATGGATGCCTGGCAAGGCAGAGGCCGTCCGTGCAAATGAACGGCATGCCCGGCGGTAGGTCGGCCGGATCGGCAATGTCGAATTGCGGGTCGTTCTTTCCAGGTGTTTCCGGCGCGACGATAGCCTCTGATGTGAGCGCGCGTTTCCAGTTGTCGATGGTGAACTCATTCGGGCGTGCCCGGTTGACCGCGAGTTCACCGCTGCCGATCGGCAGCGCGACCAGCCGTGCGTCCTCCGAGACCAATACGTCGGGTATGCGTGTCTGCGTTGTCGTCAGCAAGCCGGCGAGCGCAAAAGGAAGTGCCGCCAGCCGCAACCACGTCGTCGCCATGCTGGCAATGACGAGGGCGATCGTCACCAGAAGGACGGATCTCAGCGAAATCAGCCCGACCGCATCGATCGGCGAGCGCTCCGAGATCCACCCGGACAGGGCGATCATCGCCGTCAGCCCCTTGCCCATGACATAGAGAAAAGGGCCATCCGCACCGAACGGCATCGCCAGCGCGCTGAGAACGGCGAAGGGCATGACGACCAGTGACACGATGGGCATGATGGCCAGATTGGCGAACAGGCTGAGCGGCGCCACGCGCTGGAAATGCCATATGGCGAAAAGCGCCGTGGCGCTCCCTGCAATGATCGAGGTCATCGCCAGACCGCACATGCCCAGCAGGACCTTTCGAGTGGCAAAGCGTAGCGGCGACTGCCGCGGCGGCGGCGTGGTGGCCCTGCCGGCGCGGTAATCGGACCAGCCTGCATAGGCGCCGACAAGGGCCGCCGTCGCGGCGAAGGACATCTGGAAACTCGGACCGACCACCTCGTGCGGCGACACCAGGATGACCGCGATGGCCGAGATCGCCAGGTTGCGCATGGTGAGCGCGGCCCGGTCGAACAGCACGGCGATAAGCATCACCGCCAGCATGATGAAGCTGCGTTCGGCCGCCACGACAATGCCGGAAAAGACGAGGTAGGCCGCAATCGAAAAAAGCGCGGCGGCCGCGGCATATTTCTTGACCGGCCGTCGCGATGAGAAATCGGGAAACAGCGCGAAGGCACCCCGCAGCAGCGCCATGATGGTGCCGGCGACCAACGCCATATGCAGCCCCGAGATGGAGATGATGTGGTAGATGCCGGTGCGCCGCATCGCTTCGTTGATCTCCTCGGGAATGCCGGCGCGCACGCCGACGATCAGCGCAGCAGCAATCTCGCCCTCGGCACCGCCGATGCGGCTGCGGATATGGTCGGCGATGGATTCACGCGCGTCTTCGATCGCGGAAGAAAGCTGCGCGGCAAGCGGCATGCTGTCCGACGACACGATTTTCGGATTGCCGAGAAAAAAGCCGCTGCCGCCGATACCGGCGAAATAGCTGTCGAAGGAGAAATCATAGCTGTCGGGCCGCACCGGGCCGGTCGGCGGCAGCAGCCGCACATAGCCGGTGATCTCGGAACCGGCGGTCAGCTCAGCCGGTATCTTCATCGCCGAAACGCGGACCCGTTCCGGCATGTAGCGCAGTGTCGGCCTGGCGGTTGAGATCACATCGATTGTCAGCCTGATGCGGCCGCTCGCCATGGGCTCGTACGATACGACGCGACCCGTCAGCCGCGTCGAGATTTCGGAGCCGAGCATATGCGTTCCGACACGCCATGTTTCGAACTTGGCGGCAAGTACGCCAAGCGCGCAGAGCAGCGCCACCATGAAGCACAGGCGCGTCCTGGGCCATGACCGCGAGACGACGGCACAAAGGGTCGCGAGGAGCGCGATTGCGATCGGCTGTGGAAAGGCCGGCTCCACCGACAGCCCGAAATAAACGACCACCCCGCATGCGAGGAACACCGGCACCAGCAGGAAGGCGATGCCGCGGTCGAGTTCCAGACCGGCCGCTGTGGTTACGCTGTTGCGGATACGGGACGGTGACGGGAGGCGGAAACGCCTGCGCAGGCGTACGATAGGCTCGCCCGCGGGCACGAGAACCGTTGCTGGGTCGCTGGCCGGCAGCGACGGAGCATCGAAGCGCGGAGCAGGTAGCAATGCCGGTGCCGGCAGGACAGGCGGGGGAGCGGCAAACAGCAAGCGTTCGCTGACGTCGCTGCCAACGTCCTCGCCCTCGCCCGCACCACGGCCTCGCACAGCCATCGGGTCTGCCCCTTGCGCCCTCGACCTCCTATGCTACATGAACGCGCAACGCGCGAAAGTCCGCAAACCCACTTCCTTCGCCCGCCTGAGAGTTCCATGCCCGATAAGGTCGTCACCCGTTTTGCCCCCTCGCCCACCGGCTATCTGCACATTGGCGGCGCGCGCACGGCGCTGTTCAACTGGCTGTACGCCAAGCACACGGGCGGCACGATGCTGCTGCGTATAGAGGATACCGACCGTGAGCGGTCGACGGATGCGGCGACGGCAGCCATTCTCGACGGGCTTTCCTGGCTCGGACTCACCTGGGACGGCGCGCCTGTCTCGCAGTTCGAGCGCGCGCCGCGCCATCGCGAGGTGGCCGAGGAGCTGGTGCGCGTGGGCAAGGCCTATTACTGCTACGCGACGCCGGCGGAGCTGGAGGCGATGCGCGAGGCAGCGCGAGCCAAGGGGCTTCCGCCCCGCTATGATGGGCGCTGGCGCGACCGCGACCCGTCGGAGGCGCCGCCCGGCGCCAAGGGGGCGATCCGCATCAAGGCGCCGACAGACGGCGAGACGGTGGTGCATGACCGCGTCCAGGGCGACGTGCGCTTTCCCAACAAGGATCTCGACGATTTCATTATTCTGCGCTCGGACGGCAATCCCACCTACATGCATGCCGTCGTCGTCGACGATCACGACATGGGCATCACCCACATCATCCGCGGCGACGATCATTTGACCAACGCCGCACGCCAGACCGTAATCTATCACGCCATGGGCTGGGAGGTGCCGTCGATGTCGCATATCCCGTTGATCCACGGTGCCGACGGCGCCAAGCTGTCGAAGCGGCACGGTGCGCTTGGCGTCGAAGCCTATCGCGCCATGGGCTACCTGCCGGAGGCGCTGCTCAACTATCTGGCGAGGCTTGGCTGGAGCCACGGCGACGATGAGATCATGTCGATCGCCGACATGATTACATGGTTCGACATTGGCGACGTCAACAAGGGCGCCGCCCGTTTCGACTTCGCCAAGCTCGAGGCGCTTAACGGCGTGCATATGCGCCGGATGAACGACGCGGCGCTGCTCGACATCTTCATCGCCACTCTGCCCTATCTAGAAGGCGGCCCGGCAATCGCCGCTCGCCTCGACGACAGACGCAGGGCGCAACTGCTTGCCGCGTTGCCGGGCCTGAAGGAGCGCGCCAAAACGCTGGTCGAACTTGTTGAAGGGGCTGAATTCCTTTTCGTCGAACGGCCGCTGCCGGTCGACGAGAAGGCGGCGGCGCTGCTCAGCGGTGAGGCACGCGCGATCCTGCGGGGCGCTCATGCGGCACTAGCCACGGTTTCGGGGTGGTCTGCCGCCTCAGCCGAAGCCGCGATCCGCGACTATGCGCAGGCCGCCGGCTATAAACTCGGCGCCGTGGCCCAACCTTTGCGCGCCGCGCTCACCGGCAAAAGTACCTCGCCAGGTGTCTTTGATGTGCTTGCCGTGCTTGGCCGCGAGGAAAGCCTGGCGCGGATCGCTGATCAAATCGATTAGCAAACTGGCCCAAGAAGATTGGCATTGAAAGGTGTGTTTCGCAGTGCAACATTGGGTCTTGGCCTAATCTGCCGCGCAGATTCAATTGCGGGCGCAAATGTGCGTATTCCGATGCTTTTGACGTGTTGGGTTCAGATATTTTGCCTTTGCCGGCCTGAGGAAACAAAAAGGAGTTTGCTATGACCGAACCTGCGACAAAAATGGAATTTGGCGGCAAAACCCAGGCATCGACGGCCAAGCTGGAACTCGGCGGCAAAACCCATGAATTCAAGATACGAAGTGGTTCGGTAGGACCTGACGTCATCGATATCGGTTCGCTCTACAACACCGCCGGCGTCTTTACCTACGATCCCGGTTTTACGTCGACGGCGAGCTGCGAATCGGAAATCACCTTCATCGATGGCGATGCCGGCATTCTTTTGCACCGCGGCTACCCGATCGACCAATTGGCCGAGCACGGCGACTTCCTCGAAGTCTGCTATCTCTTGCTCTATGGTGAACTCCCGACCAAGGCGCAGAAGGACGATTTCGACTACCGGGTGACGCGCCACACTATGGTGCATGAGCAGATGTCGCGCTTTTTCACCGGCTTCCGCCGTGATGCGCATCCGATGGCGGTGATGTGCGGCGTGGTCGGCGCGCTGTCGGCCTTCTATCACGATTCCACCGATATCTCGGACCCCTATCAACGCATGGTCGCGTCAATGCGGCTGATCGCCAAGATGCCGACGATCGCGGCGATGGCCTATAAATACCACATCGGCCAGCCATTCATTTACCCGAAGAACGAGCTGAATTTCGCAGCCAATTTCCTGCATATGTGCTTCGCCGTGCCTTGCGAGGAATACAAGATCAATCCGGTGCTGGCCCGCGCGATGGAGCGCATCTTCATCCTGCACGCCGATCACGAACAGAACGCCTCGACTTCGACCGTCCGCCTGGCCGGCTCGTCGGGCGCCAATCCTTTTGCCTGTATCGCTGCCGGCATCGCCTGCCTGTGGGGTCCCGCACATGGCGGCGCCAACGAGGCAGCCCTGAACATGCTGGGCGAGATCGGTCATGTCGATCACATCCCGGAATTCATTGCGCGCGCCAAGGATAAGAACGATCCGTTCCGATTGATGGGATTTGGCCACCGCGTTTACAAGAATTACGATCCGCGCGCCAAGATCATGCAGAAGACCGCGCACGAGGTCCTGGGCGAGCTCGGCATCAAGGACGATCCACTGCTCGACATCGCCATGGAGCTGGAAAGGATCGCACTGACCGATTCCTATTTCATCGAGAAGAAGCTCTATCCGAACGTCGATTTCTATTCCGGCATCACGCTGAAGGCGCTGGGCTTTCCCACCACCATGTTCACCGTGCTGTTCGCGGTCGCCCGCACCGTCGGCTGGATCGCGCAGTGGAAGGAGATGATCGAGGACCCGCACCAGAAGATCGGTCGCCCGCGCCAGCTCTATACCGGCGCGCCGGAACGGGACTACGTGCCAATCGCGAAGCGGTGAAGGTGGTGAATGGTGAATGGTGAATGGTGAATGGTGAATGGGAGTAGCGAAGCGTCGCTCCCTGTCCATAGAAACCGCTATTCACAATTCACAATTCATAATTCACTCACTTCCTCACCATCCCCATCACCACCCCCGCGGCAATCTCGCCTGACGGCTTGGCGGTTGCCATACGCCCGGCAATGTCGGCAAAACCGTGCTTCTGCCAGGTGCGGTAGGCGGTATCGGAGAACAGCGCTTCCAACTGCCGCGCCAGATAATGCGGCCGCACATATTGATTGTAGTGTTCCGGCACAACCGGCCGGTCGGCAATGAGATTGGGCAAGGCTGCGCTCCATACTTTGATCAGCGGCTGCGCCATGCGCATGACCGGATCGAGCCGGTAGCAGGAGATCATCGGCACACTCGCCAGTGCCAGTTCCAGCGATACCGTCCCCGACGCGATCAGCGCCGCATCCGCCTTGCCGAAGGCCTGCCATTTGCGTTCGGCATCAAGGATGATCTCCGGCTTCTCGTCCCAGCTCGCGACCGAGGTCCTGACCAGGTCGGCGACGTGCGGCACCGTCGGCAACAGCAGGCGCAAGCGGTGCCCGCGCGCCCGCAGGATCGACAGCGTTTCGCCGAACGGCCCAACCAGGCGCCGCACCTCGCCGCGACGCGAACCGGGCAATACAAGCAACGTTTTCACACGGTCAGCGGCGAGGTTACGCGGCTGCGCCTGCGCCCTTGCGGCACTGACTATGCCCGGATCGTGTGTAAGGCGATGCCCGACATAGGTGCCGGGCGGCCCGCCCAGGCGAGCGAGTTCCTTCACCTCGAACGGCAGGATGCAAAGAATGTGATCGACATATGGCTTCATCGCCGCCGCCCTGCCCGGCCGCCAAGCCCACACGCTCGGGCAGACATAGTGGACGATCGGGATAGTCGGATCGGCGGCACGCACCTTCTTGGCGACGCGCAGCGAGAAGTCCGGACTGTCGATGGTGATAAGGCAATCGGGCTTTTCAC
>NZ_JAMYRK010000065.1:0-31962 GCF_040321335.1 Mesorhizobium sp. M0437 | reverse complement strand
AGCCATCATGCGAAAGCTCATCATCCTCGCAAACGCACTACTCAGGGACAATCGGACCTGGACACCATCTCTCCCTTGACCAACACGGATACTCTTGCGGCCGGTCAGCCTTTTGCTGCCGTCACCAGCGGCGTCTGTGCGTGGAACATCATCTTCCAGCCATTGACGCGGTGGACATAGCCGGTGCTGACCAGCGCCGCATAGGCTTCGCCATCTTGCCGCGTCGCACGCGCCTCGTAGGTCAGCATGACGATGTCGCTGCCCGGCTCGATGATGCCCTTGAGGTCGATGTCGAGATCGCGCCAGCGGTTCGGGTCCGTGGCAGTTGCGGCCAGATCGGTATTGCTCATCACCCGCGCCATCTGCGGGAAGGCCACCAGGCAGTCAGTATCGGCATTGGCTTTGAAATAGTCGGCACCGCCGGTCCAGAATCCCCTTTCGATGTCGAGAAGTTCGTTCTTGTTGGCCATCATCATGGCAACCTCCTCCGTAGAGAGGCACCAACGCTCGGGCAACGCGGCGGTTCCGCAGGGCGCGGTATGCGCCGCGCACTGACAGATCCTAGTTGGTTTTGGGGGCGGCGGGTGCCGGCACGTCGGACTTCTGCTTGCAGCCCTTCAGCCAGATATCATAGACGGCATGCTCGACGGCGTTGATCCCGGGGCTTTCGGCAAACATCCAGCCGGTGAAGATACGGCGTATTTTCCGGTCGAGCGTGATCTCGTCGACCTCGACGAACGAATCCGTCTTCGGCTCTTCGTTTTCGGGCCGCGAATAGCAGATGCGCGGCGTCACCTGCAAAGCGCCGAACTGCACCGTCTCGTCGATGTAGACATCGAAGGTGATGATACGGCCGGTGATCTTGTCGATGCCGGCGAATTCAGCGACTGGATTGGTGATGCGCTCGGATACTGCCGGTGCTGCAGGCGCCACCGACGCGTCCGGCGCAGGCGGCGCCAATTCCTGCGCAGTAGCAAGCGCCACCATAGAAGCGAGAACGACCGCGGTTAATCCGCCCGTCAAAATTCGGCTGAACATGCTCATGCAAGGTCCGGTGGTTTGCGCCCGGGGTGATTCTCTTAACGCCAAGGCTAGTTGCTGCTGTCGGATCAGCAAACAGCTAAACAGCAATTGTGGCGACAAAGGACCGCCCCCGTGGGGACCGCGCCCTTGGGGACCGCGCGCGTGTCGCGGCGATCGATCACGAACCAGGCGTCCAGGCGTCGTAGTCGCCCGTCACCTGCGGACGATGCTGGTTGGTCAGCACCGAGCCTTTCGGGCGATAGGCCGCGGGGCTGCCGGTGAGGTTCGGCACATGCGGCTTTTGCCAGTCGCGTGGCTTGTAGTCTTCGCTTGGCGGCGCAACATCGACACGATGATGGATCCAGCCATGCCAGCCGGGCGGAATCGCCGAGGCTTCCGAATAGTCGCGGTAGATGACCCAGCGACGGGTGCGGCCTTCCGAATCGACGCCGCCCTCATAGTAGACGTTGCCGACCTCGTCCTGCCCGACCTTCTTGCCGTGCCGCCAGGTGTGGAAGCGCGTTCCCAATGTCTGGCTGTTCCACCAGGTGAAAAACTGCAGAAGGAAAGTCTTCATCCAAATCCTCGTGGCAAGTCCTTGAAGCAAGTCCTCGCGGCGGCTGCGGCACCTGTTCCTGCTTATGGCGTCACGGCATTGCGAAGGCAAGGGTCTTGCCGCAACAGGCGAGCAAATGGCTGACGGGAAAGCGATACGTTCATGCTATTTTCGCGGCCGTCCGAAGCAGATGAAATAGGTTGTTGGCAACCTTACGCAGCGTTATTCTAGCAGTTGAAGCTTCGTTGCCTCAAGGACGGCAAATGAGAGGGGCTCATGTCATCGCTGGCGGGCACGGCCGGTCGCGCATTGCCGCAGGTCGTTGAGGCGATCTACGATTCGATTGCCGACGTCGACCGCTGGCAGGCGACACTCGAGGCCATCTGCAATCTGGCGGAAGGCCAGCTTGCCATGCTCGCCGTCATCGACACGATCAGCAGCTCCGCGCGATTTTCGGTGTCCTGCGGCGATCCCGCAGTTCTTGAGCCGTTGAAGCATGACTACGGCTCGCAAGTGCCGTTCTATGCGGCGGTTCCCAAGATGGAGATCGACGTGCCGTTCACCGTCGATTCGATCTACGCTTTGCAAGGCCCGGATACGCGACAGAGATGGCTCGAAAGCCGCATCGTGCGCGAATGGGTGCAACCCAACCGCCTGGACGATTTCTTCTGGGTGGCGTTGATGAAGCGGCCGACCCGGATCGGCACGTTGATGGTGGTGACCGACAAGGACAGGCGCCAGATTTCCCGCGAGGATCTCGAGCTTGTCAGCCTGCTGGCACCGCATGTGCGGCGCGCGGTGACCATCGGCGACCTGTTCGAAGCCGAGCGGCGCAAGGCCGAAATCTTCCGTTCCATCATCGAAAGCCTCGACCATCCGGTGCTGATCGTGGCCGAAGACATGACCATCATCTTCGCCAACCCGTCAGCCGAAGCGCTGCTCGCCGAAAACATCTCGGTCGCTTGCGTGCGCGGACAGCTTTCCTTCACCTATGCCAACGCCAACGCCGCGATCGGCCGTGCCGTCCAGCTCGGCACGCGCGACGAATTCGCGCTCGGACCTTGCGGCATCAATATTCCCCTGGCCAGGACGGTCGTTCCGGCAGTGGCCCATGTCATGCCGCTGGCGCGGCGTGAAATCTCGGCGCGCATCTCGCAACGCGCCGCCGCAGCGATCTTCATCGCCGCGGCCGGTTCGACACCGACCCCGGCGCTGGACGCCATTGCGGCGCTGTTCGGACTGACCGCGGCAGAAAGGCGAGTCGCCGGTCACGTTGCCGCCGGCCTGACGCGAAAGGAAATTGCCGCGGCCGGCGGCGTCTCGGACGGCACCGTCAAGTCGCAGCTGGCGACGATCTTCGACAAGACCGGTACCGGCGATCAGCGCGAGCTCGAACTGTTGATGCGCGAATTGTCACCGCCGTTGCGCTCCAGTTGATTTTGCTCAGGTTCCCCGGACCGGCAGCGGTCCAAAAGACTCGGCCGGTAAGTTTTTCAAACCTTTGACACCATCGTCCGCAAAATCTGGGAAACGAAACCGGCATCGTTGCAATTCGGCCAAAATCATGGTGCGGTCGTTCGCGGTCCAGAAACGCGGCACTATGCTCGGCTGGAATGAAAATGGTTTCTGGCGCGGATCTCGATCTTTGACACCGACATCTACCGAGCGACTGCTCCCCTACCTCTTTCTGCTTGGGCTGATCGTAATCGCGGTCGCTTTCCGGCCACTGCTGCCCGTCGACGAAACGCGATATCTCAGCGTCACCTGGGAAATGTATCTGAGCGGACAGATCTTCGTCCCGACGATGAATTTCGCGCCCTATCTGCAGAAGCCGCCACTGCTGTTTTGGCTTATCGACCTTGTCTGGAACATTTTCGGCGCCAGCAGGCCGGCGGCGATGCTGGTCATCTTCGCCGCCTCCTCGCTCGTCATCTGGCTGACGACGGCTTTGGCAAAGACCCTGTTTCCGGGCCGCGACGACATCGCTCGGCGCATCCCCTGGCTGGTTGCCGGAAGCAGCGTGTTCGTCATCTATTCGACGCTGATCCTGTTCGACCTGTTGCTGACGGTCTTTGTGCTCGCCGCGCTGTTGTCGTTGATTGCCTTTGCCCGCAGCGGCAACCGCTGGCAGGCCGTTCTGGCCGGGCTGTTCATCGGCATGGGCGTGCTGACGAAAGGCCCAGTGGTGCTGATCCATATCGGCGCGCCCATCCTGTTCTACCCGTTCTGGCGCGACCGGCGGGCGGGACTGACGACACCGAACTTCCTCGCTGGAGTGGGCCTGGCCCTGCTCGCCGCACTAATTCCGGTGGCGATCTGGCTGGTGCCGGCGACCATCCTGACAAAAGGCAATTTCGTTTATGATCTCGTCTGGAACCAGTCGGCGGGGCGCGTCACCGGCAATTTGCGCAATTCGCATGGCCGGCCGTTCTATTTCTATCTGCTGCTGCTGCCCGTCATGTTCATACCGTGGATCTTCATACCCGAGGTGTGGCGGTTGAAGCTGCGCACGCGGATACGCAACCTGATCGACGCGAAGTCGCCGGATCTGCGCGCCTTGCGCCTGCTGTCATTCTCGTTCGTTGCCGTGTTTCTGGTGTTCAGCGCGATATCCGGCAAGCAGCCTCATTATGTCGTGCCGATGTTGCCGTTCGTGGTCATCCTGTTCGGCTATTTCATGGCGGAGATCCCGCTCGCCAGGCTGAAGAGCTCGGCCATCGTCATGCTTGTCATTTTCGGCATTGGCCACGCGGTGGCATCGGCAACCGCGTTCAAACGCTATGATCTGACGCCGCTCGCCAACTTCATCTACGAGCGAAAGGATGCGGACTGGGCCGTGGCTTTCGACTATCAGGGCGAAGTCGGCTTCCTGGCCCGGTTGCAAAAGCCGTTCGAAAGCACCGACAAACCGGAAGAATGGCTTGGCTCGCATCCCAGCGGCTATGTCATCGACAAGGTTTCCAAGGATCCCGGCACTGCAGGGCAAATCGCGTTCCGGCTTCGCGTCGAACGCGGCTATCTCGTCGTGCTGAAGGGACAGCATTGACGATCGTCACCGGTATGCGAGTTCGTCCCCCGCGCGGGAGATGAAGGCGTTGCTGCTTCGTGGTTCCATCGCTCGATAGAACCGGGAGGTATTCATGCGCAAGCTCATCTCGACGACGCTTTTTGCCGTATCGCTCGCTGTGGCCGGCCTTGCCGCCGATCCGGCATGGAGCTTCAAATGTCAGTCCGGAACGATTGGGCAAGGCAGTTGCTCCTGCTCCGGGACCGCCGACTGCACCGATATGCGGCATTCCAAAATGTGCAAGGGCGACCTGAACTGCGGTTCGGGCAAATGCTCCTGCACGGCCGCATTGGTAGTCGACCCCGGCCCGAAAACCCCCAAGCCCAAGGTCGTCGCGCCGATGGCGACAACCAAAGGCGTCGTGAAGCAGTAGATATCCAATCCGAAAGGACGGCGTCTCGACGTCGCTGGGCCGGCCCGATGTTTCGCGGTTCGTCCCCCATGCGGGCGATGAACCGCTGTCGAAGAAATGGTGTTGTCTAGCCGGAGGGTGGTTTCCAACCGAAAGAGCGAGGATACCATGTTGAAAACCTGCACGATGCTGTTCTTCTGCCTGATGGCGGCCGCCGCGGCCGCCCAGCCGCCGCCGTCGGGGCCGCCGGTTCCCAGTGCGGCACTTGCCCCATGCAACGCCACACAATCGAACAGGCCCTGCAAAGCCGAACTCGGCGTGTTCCTGATCACCAACACCGTCCGCAACCTGGCGCAAGCCAAGGTCGACGCCACCAACGCACAGCTGGCCGCCCAGGGACGATCATCACGCGCATCGATCGAATCGCTGAAGCAATGGCGGCCGTCGCGCTTTGCGACGCAGATGCTGAACCAGCCGAACAGCTGGTTTGTCAAAGTTCCTTACATCCTGAACATCAAAGTCTCGATCCCGGTGACCTCCGACCGCCACATCGGCATTCCCATAGACGTCAACGTCTTCTGCAGCGGCTGGCAGACCGATTCCAGCCAGGTCATCATTCGCTCGCAACCCGGCCCGGCGAGCTTCGAGGGCGGCAACATCCTCGAAGACGTTTTCAACGTCGGCAACTACATCGACGCTCAGGTACGCAGCTCGTTTTCGGCACCCCTGCCGGTGACGACGCCGGTTCCAAATTCGAAATGCTCGGCAATAGACGGCTCCGATGCCGGCACGCAGGCCACCGGCGATGATCTCATCTTCTGGACGGTGCCGCGGCGCAACCTGGTGGTGACGGACGCCATAGCCAAGCCGACGGTTGAAGTGACCTTCGACAGCCTCACACGCCTGCCAGCCCGCGACTTCCACAACAATGTCGTCTATGCGGAATCCGAGGCCATAAACCTCAACGTCTATGCCAATGAGGACGGCGTTCAGAAAGCCCTGACGATGCGCGAAGGCGACGTGGCTGCGCTGAACCTTCCCGTACTCAGGCTCGACGCGCGAAAATACGATTCGCTGGTCGTCATCGGCAATGTCGACCAGCCGCCGAACGATCCCAGAGACAGCGCCTTCGCGGTAGCGGCCAAGACTGCGGGATTCGGTGCCGGTTCCAAGATCATGCAGATCCCGAAGTGGTATTCGAGGCCTCCGGACCAGTTCAATCCCAAGCCTACATGGATCAGAGTTCCCGGCTATGAGCTGCACTATACGGTGCGCTATCTCAACAGCGGCGGGCTGGCCGTCGACGGTGGAGCCAGTACGGTCCGGCCTCCAAAAGTCGCCGTTCCGATAAAGACGCTCATCAAGCCGAAAACGCCCTGACGCGGCCGCTCGCGGATGACGGCGGCGGTTCAGACCGCTGCCGCCTTCCCCCGCGCGGCAGATGCGGCAGCGCCGGCATCATGGCCTGATCTTGCCGGAACAAACGCGCCGCTGCGCCACGAGCGAGCGGCGCCATCGATGGAGACAAACGATGCTGCACCTCCCTCACACCATGCCCGCCGTCAGGATCATTGCGGCAATCTCGCTGCTTGCCTTCCCGAACTTCCTGCCGCCGGTCACGAGCCCGGCGAACGCGCTGCCGGTCAGCCAATCCTGCCGGATCACCACCTATTACAAGACTGTGGCAAAGGCGACGGAGGTTGGCGTGCGCTCGACGTGCCAGGGCGTCAAAAAATGGGGCGTCACCTCGAAATATTACGAGGTGGAAAAAATCGAAGCCGCCACGCCCCCGCACACGTCGGGCGGCGGCGGCAGCCTGCCGTGCGAGTTTCTCGCTGCCGGCTGCTCCAACCTGCCTGAGAAACGCAACTGAGCGTCAGGCGAACGAGCTATCCGAGTTGCTTCTCCAAAACCAGCGCCGGCAAGCCCGAGGCGCCGCCGCAATCGGCCGTGTTGCCGGCGGGCAAGAACCCTCGCGAGCGGTAAAAGGCGACGGCCGGAGCATTTGCTTCCTCGACCTTGACGCGCAGCGTCCGGGCCTCCG
The DNA here is from genome assembly GCF_040321335.1 of Mesorhizobium sp. M0437. NCBI lineage: Bacteria > Pseudomonadati > Pseudomonadota > Alphaproteobacteria > Hyphomicrobiales > Phyllobacteriaceae > Mesorhizobium > Mesorhizobium sp. M0437. The sequence goes on along the minus strand of NZ_JAMYRK010000065.1, from coordinate 24,920 downwards.
GAAAGCTGGCCTCGATCTCGTCCAGCAGCGCCTGGCCGATGCCTTGCCTCTGCCAGGCCGGATGCACGTAAAGCTGGTTCAGCATGACGATCCTGGCATCCGTGGTGGCGGCGGCGAAAGCCATGCCGCCGATGCTTTTGCCGTCATCGGCGAGCAGGAACTCCGAGTTGGGCCGCGTCAGCCGTGCCTTGAGCGCGGCGATCGAATGCCATTCATCGGTGATTTCGGTAACCCGCGCCGCGCCGTAGATGGCATCATAGGTGGCATGCCATGTCTCGACCAGCAATGCGCGCACCGCCGCAAGATCGCGCTCGCCGGCGGTGCGGACGAACATCCTACTCGATCCCGAGCCTGGCCTTGACCAGCTCGTTGACCGCCTGTGGATTGGCCTTGCCGCCGGTCGCCTTCATCACCTGGCCGACGAACCAGCCGGCCATGGTCGGCTTGGCGCGCGCCTGTTCGACCTTGTCCGGGTTGGCCGCGATCACCTCGTCCACCGCCTTTTCGATGGCGCCGGTATCGGTGACCTGCTTCATGCCGCGGCTTTCGACCAGCTGACGCGGATCGCCGCCCTCGTTCCAGACGATCTCGAACAGATCCTTGGCGATCTTGCCGGAGATGGTGCCTTCCCGCATCAGGACGACAATGGAAGCCAACTGGCTGGGTGAGATAGGGCATTCGCCGATAGCAACGCCGGCGTTTCTAAGTGCACCGAACACCTCGTTGACGATCATGTTCGAAATTCCATGAGCGACGGTATGGCCAGCGCCTTGCTTTTCTTCAACAGCCACACCCTCAGCGCGAACAGCCTCCAACACCTTCTCGAAATATTCTGAATCTGCCAACTCCGACGTCAGAACGTCGGCATTATATTCCGAGAGCCCAAAATCCTTCATGAAACGGGCGCGTTTTTCGTCCGGCAGTTCTGGCAATTCCTTGGCGAGCGCGTCGACATAGGCCTGGTCGAATTCCAGGGGCAGAAGGTCCGGATCAGGGAAATAGCGGTAGTCATGCGCCTCTTCCTTGGTGCGCATTGAGCGCGTCTCGCCCTTGACGGCGTCGAACAGCCGCGTTTCCTGGTCGATCTTGCCGCCGTCCTCGAGAATGGCAATCTGGCGGCGCGCCTCGTACTCGATGGCCTGGCCGATGAAACGGATGGAGTTGACGTTCTTGATCTCGCAGCGCGTACCGAATTCGCCGCCGGGCCGGCGCACCGAGACGTTGACGTCGGCGCGCAGCGAGCCTTCGTCCATATTGCCGTCGCACGTGCCGAGGTAGCGCACGATGGTGCGCAGCTTGGTGACATAGGCCTTGGCTTCATCGGCGGAGCGCATATCCGGCTTGGAGACGATCTCCATCAGCGCCACGCCGGAGCGGTTGAGATCGACATAGGACATCGTCGCATGCTGGTCGTGCATCGACTTGCCGGCGTCCTGCTCCAGATGCAGGCGCTCGATGCCGACCTCGATGTCCTCGAATTCGCCCTGCCGGTCCGGGCCGACCGAGACGATCACCTTCCCCTCGCCGACGATCGGCTGCTTGAACTGCGAGATCTGGTAGCCCTGCGGCAGGTCGGGATAGAAATAGTTTTTCCTGTCGAAGACCGATTTGTGGTTGATCTCGGCCTTCAGGCCCAGCCCGGTGCGGATCGCCTGCTTGACGCATTCCTCGTTGATGACCGGCAGCATGCCGGGCATCGCCGCGTCGACCAGGCTGACATTGGCGTTGGGCGCGGCGCCGAAAATGGTCGAGGCGCCGGAAAACAGCTTTGCCTGCGAGGTCACCTGCGCGTGGACCTCGAGGCCGATGATGATCTCCCAGTCGCCGGTGGCGCCGGGAACCAGGCGCTTGGCGTCGGGCGTGCGGGTGTCGATAATGCTCATAAGGGCCTGCATACTGAAATTGCGGATATGCGAGAACGCATATTTTGCTGTGCAACTTCGCTAGTGCAAACCGCCAAAAGAGACAAGCGCAAAGCCGCAGGCGCCGACGCGGCACAGGCCCGCACCTGCCGCGACGAACTGCGATAGCAGCTTGAAAAATCGACCTGCCGGCAACCCGGCCGCCGTCACCTATGCCGTGGCGATATAGGCCCTGATCTCCTCGGCCTCGCGCTCGACATCCTCGATGCGCCGCTTGACCACGTCGCCGATCGACACGATGCCGTCGAGCAGCCCGTTCTTTTCCACCGGCAGATGGCGGAAGCGGCCCTTGGTCATGATCTCCATGACCTCGTTGACGGTGTGGTTCTCATTGCAGATCTTCACCTTGGGCGTCATCGCCGAGCGGACGGCAAGGTCGAGCGCCGCCGCCCCCTCTTTGGCGAGAACCCGCACCACATCGCGCTCGGAAAGAATGCCGACGATCTTGTGATCGCCGTTGGTGATGACCAGCGCGCCGATCCTGTGTTCGGAAAGCATGCGGATGGCTTCGCTGAGCTTTTCGTTCGGCCCGAGCGTCACCACGTCGTGGCCTTTTGCCTCGAGAATTGCCTTAACAGTCATGGCGTCCTCCTCTGCATTTCCTGCCGGCTCCTGCCCTGGCCGGCTTGCCCTGGGATGAACATGGTGCGCCGCGAACGGTTGCATTTCAAGTGCGGTCGTCTCAGGTCTCCGGCTCGTCCGCCTGCCGGGGCACCTGCTCTCGCCGATCAAAAAACCGCAGGCCGAAAAAGCCGGCAAGAAAGCCGCCAATATGGGCTTCCCAGGCGATCTGGCCGTCAATGCCAGGCGCCAGGCCGAAGAGGCCGGTCGCGAGGTTGATCACCATCCACATGGCGAGAAAGGTGACGACGCCGCGCGAGCGCAGCACCGCCGCCATCGGCAAAGGCTGGCCGGCGAAGGCGGCCTTGCCCGACGATCGGTCGATGCGGAAGCCGTAGCGTGCCGCCGCGCCCATCATGCCGGAAATCGCGCCGGAGGCGCCGACCAGCGGCGCCTCGCCAAGCGGGTGCATGGCCCAGAACAACGCCACCGCCGCCAGTCCGGTCGCGGCGAAGAACAGGCTGAAGCGCAGCGCGCCGAAGCGGTTGGCCAACGGTGAGCCGAAGGCCGCGAGCCACACCATGTTGATGGCAAGATGGGCAAAGCCGCCATGCAGGAAGGCATAGGTAAAGGGGCTCGAAAACGCGAAGAAATCCAGATCGAAGCGGCCCGAATAGCGGATGGGGACAAAGGCAGCCCGGACAAGCAGTTCGAAGTCCTGGTCGTCGGTCAGCCAATAGACCCGGATCAGATGGACCGCGACGCAGATGCCGATCACCGCCAGCACCACGGGCGGCAGGTTGAACACCGGTTCGCGGCGCTGCTCCGGTTCGCGGGCGGCAGGCCCACCCTGACCCTGCTCGATCTCCGGTGGGCTTTCTGGGTCGCTCATATGGCTTGCACTCAGTCGCTGGATTGGACTTGGCGAGCATGTAGATCACGGCCAACCGAATCACAAACGGCGAATCAGCAGCCCCGAATCAAAAAAAGAAGCCGTCCAAGGTTTCCCTTGAACGGCTGGTCGAGCCCCCTTGCTCCCCCTGAACTCTTGACTGAAGTGCTGCCGATCGTCGCAAAACGACCGCTTCTGGAGTGGTTTTGGTGTGCCACAGGCCTGGCCGGCGCGCAACGTAAACCAGTTGTTAACCTTAACCGCCCCGACCCGTGAACAAGTATTAACGATGCTGGCACGCATCCTGCTCCGCAACGCATGTAGGTCTTCGGAGGGCGCCCTTCTGTTCACCGATGGGACATCAGAAGACAGAATGCGCGGAGCAGCATTAGCATGAACCAGACCGGATCGATCACGCTGTTCCATTATTGGAACCGGTTGCGTGACGGACGCCCTGCCCCGAAGCGCTCGGAAGTCGAACCCGCCGACATCAAGTCGCTGCTGGCCGACACGTTCATCCTGGAAAAGGACACGCGCGGCGAAGCGGTGTTCCGGCTGGCCGGCACCAGGCTCTGCGCGGTCTATGGCCGCGAACTCAAGGGGTTTTCATTCCCTTCGCTGTGGCGCGAGAAGGACCAGCGGCTGATTTCGAAGCTGACCGATGGCGTCTTCGACCTGAAATCGGTGGTGCTCATCACCTACGAGGGTTTCAGCCGCAGCGGCCGTTCCAACAGGTTCGAGCTGCTCGCGCTGCCGCTCGACGGCGGTGTCGAGAGCCCGCGTTGCCTCGGTGTTATAAGTGCCGTCGAAAAGCCCTTCTGGCTGGGCGCCGACCCGGTTCTCGACGCGCTGATCGATTCGATCCGCGTCGTCGATCCCGACAAGGAGCCGATGTTCCCGGGGAACCGGCCGGCGATAGAGGTTCCCTCGCTCGCCCCGTCGGAATTCGACCCGCCCGAGACGATTTCGGCGCTCGGCCAGGCCCGCCGCATCCGTCACCTGGTCGTCTTCGACGGCGGACGCGAGGAATGATGCCTAAAGCTTAAAGCAATGGCGCCGGGCTTTCCCCTTTGTTAACCTGCTTTGTTGTAGTTTTCCGCTGAAATTCCCCGCATCCATGCGCGGAATGCCGAACGGGGTATGGCAGTGATGAGGTCAGCGGCGGTCGACCATGCGCCGTCCCAAGCTGAAAGGCGTAACTTTCAGCGCGTCCGCGTGAAAATTTACGGACGCTTCATGCTGGAAGACCGCACCGAACATCCCTGCCAGGTGGTCGACATGTCGCCCGGCAACGTTGCGCTGCGCACCGAGCGCGCCGGCCTGGCTGGCGAAAAGGTCATTGCCTATATCGATCACATCGGCCGCATTGAAGGCGTCATCACCCGCACGCTGCAGGATGGCTTTGCGATGACCGTCATCGCGTCGGAGCGCAAGAGGGACAAGCTCGCCGCGCAACTGACCTGGCTTGCCAACAAGCACGAGCTCGACCTGCCGGAAGACCGCCGCCATGAACGCGTCGCACCGCGCAACCCGACGAGCGTGCTGCAGCTTGCCGACGGACGCCAGTACCAGTGCCGCATCATCGACCTGTCGCTGTCGGGCGCGGCGATCGAGATCGACGTCAAGCCGGCCATCGGCGTCCAGGTGACGCTGGGCACCATGCGCGGCCAGATAGTGCGGCATTTCGAAGATGGCGTCGCCATAGAGTTCGCCGTCATCCAGCGGCCGGAAACGCTCGATACCGAATTCAGCTCATCGCGCGGCTGACGCGGAAGCGTTAGCACTATCGGGAAGAGAGGCTGGCGATCCTTCGCGCCCCCTCTGTCCCGCCATCCCAGTTGTTCGAACGGTGCGACGAAGCATGGGAACATGCCCGGCTGGAATCCTTAAACAATTCTATATTCAATTGCGTCAAATTTTATGTTTATTCTATCGGCGTTTTACTTAATGTCTACTTCGCGCTTTTGCGTCAAATAAATCCAGCCGTGTCATTGTCTCCTCAAACGGGGAGACTGAATAATGAACAGGATGAGGGGCAAGCTGTTGCTGGCGGCAATAGCGATGCAGCTTTTCGGTTGGGGGACTGTAAACGCGGCGGAGCCGGCCTTCATGCACACCGGCGGCCGCACCACGCAGCCGGTCGGACACTACGAAATGTGCCAGCAGCTTCCGCAGGAATGCAATCAGAGGACGCCTGGCCGGGCGCCCGTCGAGCTGACCCGCAAGCTGTGGGCGACGATCGTCAAGATCAATAATTCGGTCAACAGCAGGGTCGCGCCGCGCACCGACATGGAAATGTGGGGCAAGGAGGAAGTCTGGTCTTTTCCCAATAGCGGCTTCGGCGACTGCGAGGACTATGCGCTGGAAAAGCGCCGCGAGCTGATGAGCATCGGCGTGCCGGCCGGCGATCTGCTGATGACGGTGGTGCGCCAGCGCAATGGCGACGGCCATGCGGTGCTGACCGTGCGCACCAGCCTTGGCGAGTTCATCCTCGACAATCTCCAGCCCAAGGTGCTGTCCTGGACCAATACCGGCTACACCTACCTGAAGCGCCAGTCCGAGCGGAATTCCGGCGCCTGGGTGACGATCAACGACGGCCGCTCCGACGCGGTCGCCAGCGTCCGCTGAGGACGCCAAGGCATGTCGCCCAAAAGCGCGTAGCGGTTTTGGGATAACGACATGCATAAAGCAGAGGTTAAGTGCGTCGCATGACTTCGCGCTTGAGGAGAAACCCGGTCGAGTCCCCACCCTCCCCGTCCCCAACGACCGGGTTTAAGGAGCCGGCCCCGTCCCCGGGCCGGCTCCACCATTTTTGGCGGAACACATCTCGATAAAGTTATCTCGGCTTTGCCTCCAACTGCGCTTCGTCATCCAAGCTGTCTCACGATCGTTTGTGGGATACGAGCTCCCGTTTGACGTCGAAACGCTGTTACTTGCCCCTGATACGGAACGCGTCGACAAAGGCGGAAAACGCCGGAGAGGGATGGCGCCGGCTTGGATAGTACAGGTGGTAACCCTGGAACGTTGGGCACCATTTGGTCAGGACTTCTTGGAGAAGGCCACTCTCAATGTGTGGAAGGACGAGTTCGCGCGGCAGATAGGCCAAGCCCACTCCGTCAAGCGCGGCCTGGATCGCCGGCCCCATGTTGTTAAGCGTCAGTTGCCCCTCGACCCGAGCACTGAACTCGCGCGCTCCTTCCCGCAATTCCCAGGCATAGACCGATCCTGACGTCGGCAGCCGGTAGTTGATGCAGTTATGGTCGGTCAGCTCCTGCGGCGTCTCCGGCGGTGTCCGGTGGGCGAAGTAATGGGGTGAGCCGACCACAGTGTAGGTCACGTCGGCTCCGATGCGCACGGCTACCATATCCCGGGCAATGGACTCGCCCAGACGCACGCCGGCATCGAACTGGCGCTCGACGATGTTGGTGAAGGCGTTGTCGACCACCAACTCGACATTGATATCGGGGAAGTCGCTCAGGAACTTTGGCAGCCGGGTGCGGAAGACAATGTCGACCGAATCGTCGGTGCACACCAGGCGAATGTTGCCGGACGGCCTGTCGCGAAGGACGCCGAGAGCGCTGACCTCAGCCGCGATGCCTTCGAAATGCGGTTCGATGCCTTCCTTGAGGCGTTGACCGGCCGCCGTCGGGGCCACGTCGCGCGTGGTGCGAGACAGAAGACGGACGCCAAGCCGCGACTCCAGCGACTTGATGGTGTGGCTAAGGGCCGAAGGAGTGACCCCGAGCTTGGCGGCTGCTCGGGTGAAGCTCCGCGTCCGGGTGATCTCCAGGAACGCGCGCATTTCGGCGAACTCGTCGCGTGGCATTGATGAGCCTCATTCACAACCACATCAAAATTATACCCGCTAGTCGCATTTGGCCAGCCCGACTACTTAGTTCGGGAACGGACAGGAGACTGCCTTATGACCATCGATTTCGTGCTGGACGAGGCCACTGCTGCTGACAGCGGGACGACCCCATGGTCTGCGGTGGTCTGCCTGTCGCTGCTGACCTTCCTTCTGGTCGGACTGGAGTTCCTCCCGGTGAGCCTGCTCACCCCGATCGCTCAGGATCTGGCCGTCTCCGAGGGTCAGGCAGGCCAGGCAATCGCGGTATCCGGATTCTTCGCCGTGGTTACCAGCCTCTTCGGCAACTCGCTGTGCGAAACGTCGATCGACGGACGGTGGTTGTGGTCTATACGGCAGTGCTGGCCGCATCGAGCCTGGCGGTGGCGCTTGCTCCCAACTTCCTGGTCTTCCTGGCCGGGCGGGCGCTGGTGGGCATCGCGATTGGCGGTTTCTGGTCACTGTCGACGGCCATTCTGGCCCGCCTGGCCGCGGGACCCGACCTGCCCAAGGCCATTGCCTTGCTCCAGGGTGGCACTGCCTTCGCATTGGTGATCGCCGCGCCCGTCGGCAGCTTCCTCGGATCGCTGATCGGATGGCGGGGAACCTTTTTCGTCACTGTCCCCATCGGCCTTGCGGCGCTCGTGTGGCAGTTGGCCGTTCTCCCGAAGATGCCGCCGATAGAGATCGCCTCGGTGTCGAGCATGTTCGGCCTGCTGCGGAATCGCAGATTCGCCATCGGCATGGGCGCGACCGGGCTCGCTTTCATCGGGCAGAACGCGCTCTCGATCTATCTGCGGCCGTTTCTGGAAAACGTGACGGGCCTTGAGGTCAACACCCTCTCACTGGCTCTATTGGGCGTCGGCCTCGGTGGCGTGGCGGGACTGTCGATTGTCGGCTTCATACTCCGGCAGCACCTCACAGCCGTGCTGATCGGGCTGCCGAGTGCACTCGCGGTCTTCGCTCTACTGCTGATTGCCTTTGGACCGTTTGCACGCGCCACGGCCGGCCTGCTGGTTCTTTGGGGACTGTTCGCTACCCCGATCCCGGTGGCGTGGAACACCTGGATGAGCACGCTCATCCCTGAAGACCTGGAGGCCGGGGGCGGACTCCAGGTCGCCCTGATCCAGTTCGCGATCGCAGGCGGCGCTATTGCAGGAGGCCTGCTGTTCGACGTGGCCGGCTGGTGGAGCGCCTTCCTTCTCGCCGCCGTCCTGCTCACGGGCTCGGCCTTGCTCGCCGCCTCGGCCGGCCCCCGCACCTGAACTCTTTCAATTCTTGTCTAGGAGAATCTCATGTCCAAAGGAATCGAGAACAAGGTCGTCGTCATCACCGGTGCCAGCAGTGGCCTCGGTGAAGCGACGGCACGCCATCTTGCCGCACGAGGCGCTTCCGTGGTCCTGGGTGCACGGCGGTCACACCGCATCGACGCCCTTGTCCAGGAACTGACCGCCGCTGGGCACAAAGCCAAGGCCGTTACTACCGACGTCACCGACGCCGGCCAGGTCCAGAATCTGGTGAACACGGCGGTCCGGGAATTCGGCCGCATCGACGTGATGCTCAACAATGCGGGCCTCATGCCGTTGGCCCCGCTCGAACGGCTCAAGGTCGACGAATGGGACCGGATGATCGACGTCAACATCAAGGGCGTCCTTTACGGCATCGCGGCCGCGCTTCCGTACATGAAGGAGCAGCGATCGGGGCACATTATCAATGTCTCGTCCGTATACGGCCATGTGGTCGACCTGGGTGCGGCGGTCTATTGCGCCACCAAGTTCGCGGTGCGTGCGCTATCCGAGGGTCTGCGGAAAGAGGTGAAACCCTACAATATCCGCACCACGGTGATCTCGCCGGGCGCTGTCAGCACAGAGTTGCTCGAGCATATCAGCGAGAAGGATATCCAGCAGGGGACCAGGGACTTCGTGAGCAAGATCGCCGTGGGGCCAGATACGTTTGCCCGAACGGTCGCCTTCGCGATCAACGAGCCCGACGACGTCGATATCAACGAGATCTTGTTCCGGCCGACCGCCCAGCCGGTTTGACTTGGAAGGGGTTATGCTTCGGTATCTTAAGGCCCGGCTCCGCCATTTCCGGGTCGGCTAGACCTTCTTCAGCCCCGCCCTGAACCGCCTGCCGTTTGCCACATAATGCGCGGCCGAGGCGCGCAGCCTGGCGACTGCGTCCTCGTCGAGCATCCTGACGACGCGCGCGGGCGAGCCGACGATCAGCGAATTGTCGGGAAATTGCTTGCCTTCGGTGACCAGCGCGCCGGCACCGACCAGCGAGTTGTTGCCGATCTTCGCCCCATTCAGCACGATGGCGCCCATGCCGATCAGGCTGTTGTCGCCGATCGTGCATCCGTGCAGCAAGGCACGGTGGCCGATCGTGCAGCCTTGGCCGACGGTCAGCGGAAAGCCGGCGTCGGTGTGCATGATTGTGTGCTCCTGCACGTTTGTGTCGGCGCCGACGACGATCGGCTCGTCGTCGCCGCGGACGACGACGCCGAACCAGAAGCCGGCATTGCGGCCAATCCTGATATTGCCGATCAGGGTGGCATCGGGCGCGATCCAGTTGCTGTCGGCGTCGTCGAAGGCGGGCGCTTTTCCGTCAATCGCGTAGATCGGCATTGCTGTCTCCAGATCGTCTCACACCGACAAGCTGCCAGACCCTAGAAGCGAAGCCGCCCAGGACGCAATGGCGATCACCACCATGCCCAGCGCCAGTGCCCAGATGGTCGCCGTACAGCCGCAGGAGATCAGCCCCAGCACCGAGATGCGACGCTCGCGCCAGGCGTCCAGCGCCTCGTTGGCGAACATCAGCGGCCCGGCGCAAGCCGTTGCGGCGAGTGAGCGCAGCATGTGCTTCGACGATACATAAGGCTGGACGAAGGCAAGCCTGCGGCCGGCGATCAGCTCCATCGCCGATCCGGCCAGGCCGCAAGCCGTCAGCCCAGCCATAAAACTGAATATGATTTGTTCGACGGGGCCCATCTTTACCCTCCGTTTACCATGAAATCGCACAGTCGCCCGCAAAGCTGCGAAGCAAGAGCCGTGCCGCGCCGAGATGTGCCGTTCAGGCACACCCGATGGCACGGCAAACGAGGATTGTGATGAAGCAGGCAGCCGCCACTGAGGGCCCGCAACTCAGCGTCGTCGATTCGACGCTGATGAGGCGGGTGTTTTATGCATTCGCGACGCTGGCGCTGGTTTCGGTGGCGATCAGCCTCGGCGGCAAATGGTTCGGCCGCTCGATCGCCATGGCCGGGTACACCGACGACACCACGGTCCACAGGGTCGTCATCGGCAACAACGTCATCGCCGTGCCGGCCAATGTCATCCGCTTTGCCCAGGCCCGGCGCGACGGCATCGCCTCGCGACTCGACCTCTATCTGCGCTATCCCGAGATGGATGGCTACAGCGAGGCTGCCCGCAACGACTTCAACCACACCGGACCCAGCAAGGACATCGTCTTCCTGTCGTTCGAGCCGCAGATGATGTCGCGCGACATGAGCGGCCGCTTCGCGCCGATCTACAGCGCGCTGATCGCCAAGCCGGGTACGCCCGGCCCTGGCGGCACCACGCTTTACGCCTTCAGCGAAAAATCAGGCTATCTCAACGAAGTGCTGGCGGTCGCCGATCGCCCCGGCGAGGATCCGTTCGTCGCACGCTGCCTGAGCGGCCCGAGCGCGGACGAATCGCTGGCGCCCTGCGAACGCGACATCCTGGTCGGCGACAATCTCAGCCTCACCTACCGCTTCCCCCGGGAATTCCTGGGCGACTGGCAGGGGCTCGACGCGGCGATTTCTGCCGAAGCAGCGCGTGTGCAGAAGACCGGGCGATAAGCAACGAAACGAGCCATTCCGTAGCGATCCTTCGCGCCCCTCTCTGTCCTGCCGGACATCTCCCCCACGAGGGGGGAGATCGGCCGTCATCTTGGCTTTCGCCAATCTCCAATGTTGCAGGAAGAGCGCAGCGCCGAGGCTGCCAATCTCCCCCTTCGTGGGGGAGATGGCTGGCAGGCCAGAGGGGGCGCTGTCCCACCGGCGTCCTGCAAGGTTCCGTACCGCCGCAGCACTTGAGGCGTAGCGGCCAGCTAAACTCCCAGCTCAGGCCAGATCGATGTCGAGGATCGCCATCGAGAAATTATAGTCCCCATCGTCCTCGTCCTTGAAGACGATGCCGAGGAACTCGTCGCCGACATAGACCTCGGCCGAATCTTCCTTGCGCGGCCGCGCCTTCACTTCGAGTTTAGGGTTCTGGAAGGTGCGCTTGAAATAGGCGTCCAGCTTTCTGATTTCGTCCGGCTTCAACAGTCTTCTCCGATCGTCGGCTTCTTCGTTTGAGCGCGCTTCTGGCACGTCGACAATGGCCATGTAAAGGCAAGCCGGCGAGAGAACAGGGGCAATCGCCTCAGGTTTGTGCTGCGGCGCCGACATCGATAGTTGGTCCGACGTGACAAGCCCCTGCCCGAGCACTCAGATGTCGAAGCTGACGACGTGGTCCATCGTCTGCGATGGCAACAGCTGGTCCATCTGCCGCGAAGGCTGGTCGCAGCCGGTCTCGCCGACGACGCGGGCCGGCACGCCGGCAACCGTCTTGTTGTGCGGTACCGGCGACAGCACCACCGAGCCGGCCGCGATCTTCGAGCAATGGCCGATCTCGATGTTGCCGAGGATCTTGGCGCCGGCGCCGATCAGCACGCCGTAGCGGATCTTGGGATGGCGGTCGCCGCCGGCTTTGCCGGTGCCGCCCAGCGTCACGCCGTGCAGGATTGACACGTCGTCCTCGATCACCGCCGTCTGGCCGACGACGAGGCCGGTGGCGTGGTCGAGGAAGATGCCCTTGCCGATGCGGGCAGCCGGATTGATGTCGGTCTGGAACACCGAGGACGACCGGCTCTGCAAATACAGCGCGAAGTCCTGACGGCCCTGGTTCCACAGCCAATGCGCCAGCCGGTGCGTCTGGATGGCGTGAAAACCCTTGAAGTAGAGCACCGGCATGATGAAGCGGTCGCATGCCGGATCACGGTCGTAATAGGCCTGGATATCGACGCGCACCGTCGTCGACCAGTCCTTGTCGTCGGCCGCCATCGCCTTGAACGTCTGGCGGATGAGGTCGGAGCCGATGTCCTGGTGGGCGAGGCGCTCGGCCAGCCGGTGAATGACCGCTTCTTCCAGGTTTTCCTGATTGAGGATGGTCGAATAGAGGAACGCCGCCAGCAGCGGATCGCGGTTGACCGCTTCCATCGCTTCGTCGCGGATCGAACGCCAGATCGGATCTACCGGCTGCACCCTGGTGGGACGGGAAATCGTAACGCTGTTCATCTGATGTCTCCGGCCATCCAATGTCTCGGCCATCCAATGTCTCGGTTGGCGGCTTGCCTATTCTCCGGCCGCACCTATAAGCCAGATCATAGCACGGGTGAACTCAATTTTCCTTAGTGCTTGGTGAAATGGATTTGGTTGGCGGAATTTCAAGCAGCCATGGAAAACGCAACCTTGATGGACGAGACCCTGAAGCGCGAGCTTTCCGCGCTCTATGAGGCCGAAGATCGCCACTACCACGACCTTGGCCACATCGAGGCGATGCTGGCGCTGGCCAATGATTACAAGGCGTTGTTGCATGATCCTGAAGCAGTCGAGGCAGCGATCTGGTTTCACGACGCGATCTACGACAGCCGCGCCAAGGACAATGAGGCGAGAAGTGCCGCACTTGCCGAGGAAAAGCTCGCCGGTCGCGCCGATGCACAACGCCTCGGCCACATCGCGGCGATGATCACTGCCACCGCCGGCCACGAATTGCCGCCCCTTGGCGACCAGCATTCGGTTCGCGACGCGGCGCTGTTCCTCGACATGGACCTGGCGATCCTGGGTGCTGCGCCCGAGGCGTTCGACGCTTATGAACAGGCGGTCCGCCGCGAATATAAGTGGGTCGATGAGCCGATGTGGCGGGCCGGCCGTGCCGCAGTGCTAGAGGGCTTCCTCGCGCGTCCGCATATCTTCCACAGCGAGGAATTCCGCCGGCGCTTCGAAACCCAGGCCCGGCATAACATGGCGCGCTCGCTCACGGCGCTGGGGCACAGCCCGCGCCGATCGTAGCCCGACGCGTCGGCCACTTGCGTCCGGAAGATTTGCCCGAAATCACGTAAACGCGCCTATGGTCGATGCCATGGCCCACAGCATAAACACCCCGGCGGCAAGCGACGCGCCGTTGACCACGATGCCAGCCAGGCCGAGCAAACGATTGTCGTTTGGACGACCCAGCGCCATCAGCCCGAAGACCGCGCCGGTAAGATGCGCCAATGGCCCGACCAGGAAAAATACCGCCATGAAGAAGCCTGTCACACTGTGCTGGATAAGCACGGACGCGTCGCTGGGCATTGCCATCAACGCGGTGATCGCCATCGCGCCTGCCACCAATGCAGCCAGCGCTAGAACAACGGACCATTCGCCGAACCTGCTTTTCGCAACGACGCCCAGCAAAGCGGCGTCGCTTCTTCCCCATTGTGCCATCGTACCCCCTGCCCCTCGTTCAGCGCGTTGCGGGTTTGAACCGATCCACGCGTCACGCTTAGTTACTCCCGTATCGTTGCAAAACCGCTAAGAACCCCAGCTTCAGGCCCAATGGCCGCTTTTGGGGAGCCATCCATCAAAACCGATGCTCGGCATAAAACTCCAGCACGCGCTGCTTGAAGGTCTTGTCGCCGACCGCCAGCATATGGTCGCGGCCTTCGATGTGAAAAGCCCTGGCGTTCGGCATCAGGGCGGCGAGTTCATCCGGCGAGCCGCCGATGTCGTCCTTGGTTCCCACCGCAATCAAGGTCGGCTGGGCAATGCGGGCAATGTCGGCCTCGCTCAGCAATTCGCGCGAGGTGGCGATGCAGGCGGCGAGCGCGCGGCGATCGCTGCGGGTCTGATCGGCGAAGGCGCGGAACGAGCGGCCGCGCGGATCGCTGGTGCCTGACGGATCGTCGGCCAGAAGGGCGTTGGCTATCGGATCCCAATCGCCGACGCCGTCGACCATGCCGATGCCGAGACCGCCGAAGACCAGCGTCGCCACCTTATCCGGGTCGGAGAGCGCCAGGAAGGCCGATATGCGCGCGCCCATCGAGTAACCCATGACATGAGCGCGTTCGATGCCGAGATGGTTCAAAAGCGCTGCCGCGTCCGACGCCATTTTTGCCGGCGTGTAGTCAGCTTCGTCATAGCTCTTCGACGACGAGCCATGGCCGCGATTATCGAAGGCGATCGCACGATAGCCGGCGTCGTTCAGCGTCTTGAACCAGCCGGGTGACACCCAGTTGACGTAATGGCTCGAGGCAAAGCCGTGGATCATCAGCACCGGATCGCCCTGCCCCGATGCCGGCTGGCGGTCAAGGAAAGCAAGGTCGAAACCGTCATGTGAGAAGAACTGCATCGGCTGAAGATCCTGCCCGCTCAGTCGGAATCGACACTCGGCGCATCGCCCTTGTCGGGCGGCGGCATGGCCGGCCCCGGCGCCGTGCCGATGGCCGGATGGCGCAGCAGGTCGCCGTCCTTAATGCCCTTTTTGGCGGCCGTGCCCGCCTTGAGCTCGAGCACGAAGCGCACCGGTTCGTCCGGCGAGATGATCGCCTCCGACTGCGGCTCGCCTTGCTCGATCGCCCGGATCCGGCCGTCCTGTCCGACGAAGATCAGGTCGAGCGGCATCGGCGTGTTCTTCATCCAGAAACTCACATCCTGCGGCGCGCCGAACACGAACAGCATGCCGTGATTGTCGGCCATGTGCCGGCGGAACATCAGCCCGGCTTCGCGCTCGGCGGGCGTGTCGGCGATTTCCACGGAAAAAGAACGCTCGCCGGCCTTCGTCACCGCGACCAGCGGCGCCGGGTCGACGGGAAGGATCATCGCCTTGCCGTCGGCGGAACTCGGTTGCTGAAAATAGAAGAACGCACTTGCGGCGACGATGAGGAAAATCCCGGCGCAGAGCGCGCCCGCCGTCAGCCGGTTGCTGTGAGCCATATGAAATCCTCGGCCGGAACTAATGCGAGACCGGCAAGGTACCCATATCGGGGTGAATTTCGGCAGCCATAAGGCCTTTGTCGCCGCGTCCGAAGCGGACCAGCACCACCTGGCCCGGCCGGAGTTCGGTGATGCCGTAGCGGCGCAGCGTCTCCATGTGGACGAAAATGTCCTCGGTGCCCTCGCCCCGGGTCAGAAAGCCGAACCCCTTGGTGCGGTTGAACCATTTGACCAGCGCCCGTTCGAGGCCGCTTTCCGGCGTCACCGCGACATGGGTGCGCTGCTCCTGCAGCTCCGCCGGATGCACCGCCGTGGTGACATCCATCGAGAGCACGCGGAAGGCCTGCAACCCGCGCTCGCCCTGCTTGACCAGGCAGACGACACGGGCGCCTTCCAGGGCGGTCTGAAAACCGTCCTTTCGAAGGCATGTCACATGGAGGAGGATGTCGCCCGAAGTACCATCATCGGGAAGGATGAAACCGTAGCCCTTGGCCACGTCGAACCATTTGATGGCGCCGGCGATTTCGATGAGATCGGCCGTATCGGCGCTCTCATCCCGCTTCAACGCATCGTTACCGGCCCCGTCCCGCCCCATGAAAGAGGCCTTTTCCCCCATAAGAACGCCCCCTTTTTTCAACAAACACCGCAACTGATTCTTGGTATCAGATTAACACCGCGGCTTCCGGTGTGTGCAAGACCTGACGTGCCTTTTTTCACGGTTCCGTACAGGAATAGCGGATTTGCCGTTTGCCGGCGCCGGCAAGCGTGGCCAATTGCCCTTTGGCCGGGCCGCCCCTATGTTGCGCCGCAACGCAACATAAGGAGGAAATCATGCGCTATCTGCACACCATGGTCCGCGTCGCCGACATCGATGCTTCGCTCGATTTCTACTGCAACAAGCTTGGCCTCAAGGAGGTGCGCCGCCATGAAAACGAGCAGGGCCGCTACACGCTGATCTTCCTCGCCGCCCCCGAAGACGAGCAGAGCGGCATCAGCGAGAAAGCGCCGCTGGTCGAGCTCACCTTCAATTGGGACCCGGAAGACTACAAGGGCGGCCGCAATTTCGGCCATCTCGCCTATGAGGTCGACGATATCTACGCCACCTGTCAGCGGCTGATGGACAATGGCGTTACCATCAACCGGCCGCCGCGCGACGGCAACATGGCGTTCGTCAAATCGCCGGACGGCATCTCGATCGAGCTGTTGCAGAAAGGTCCGGCCAAGCCGAAGGCCGAGCCGTGGGCGTCGATGCCGAACACCGGCAGCTGGTAACCGATCACGCCATCTTGAACGGACGCAGGCGGGCCCTGGTTCGGTTTTTGCGTCCGCATTCCCAAGGAGAATTCATTCATGCCGGCCAGCCATGTCGACGTCGCCACCGAACATGCCAGCCGCTATCTGCAGCAGCTGTGCAAACATTGGGCGCACAAGTTTCCCGTCGAATTCGACCCGAACCACGGCACCATCGATCTGACGCTCGGCCGCACGGTTCTCGATGCCGACCCGGCTGCGCTGCACATTGCGGTGACGACCGATGAAGCCGGCTCGCTCGAGCGCCTGGAAACGGTCGTCGCCGAGCACATCAAGCGCTTCGCCTTCCGTGAAGAGCTGGCATTCGACTGGAAACGCGCTCCGGCCACGTAGACGACCTGTCAACCGCCGGCCTTGGCCATGTCCAGCAGCATCAGCACGGTGCGCCAATTGCGCGCCGTGCCCGGCACCTTCAGAACGCGCGGAATTTGATTGGCAAACACGGATTTGCCGAGCCCGTCAGGCGCATGCAGGTAGAGCACGTCGCCCTTGATCTCGAAGCGTTCTGGCCCGGTGCATTTTTCCGCCAGCCGGGCGACCTCCTCGGCGGTCGGCCGGCGCTCCAGCGCATAGGCATGCAGCTTGGTCGGCTCGCCGGCCACTTCCGGATAGGGATTGTCGGCCGCCAGCCGCTCGAGCCAGCCGATATCGCGCACCATGATGCGTGAATGGAACCGCCATTTCTTCTCGAATTCCGCTTCCAACCGCTTGGTCAGCGTCGCCGTATCGCCATCTGGCGACCGGAACACGGCGTTGCCGCTCTGCACATAGGTGGCGACATCGGAGAAGCCGAGCTGCTCCAAAAATGACCTGAGTTCCGCCATCTTGACGATGCGGTTGCCGCCGACATTGATGCCGGAAAACAGCGCGATAAAAACCTTCGCCTGAGCGTTCGGAAGATCGTTGCTGCTCATATGATGAACCCGGCGAGCGTCTCGTTGTCTGTGATGTCCTGGTAATGGACGCTCTCGGCGTCGAAATTCGCCTTGAGCAGGTCGAAATTGCGGCGGTCCTTGGTTTCGATGCCGATCAGCACCGAACCGAAATTGCGCGCCGATTTCTTCAGATATTCGAAGCGGGCGATGTCGTCGTCGGGACCCAGCAATTCGAGGAAATCGCGCAGCGCGCCGGGCCGTTGCGGAAAGCGGATGATGAAGTATTTCTTCAAGCCCTCGAAGCGCAGCGCCCGTTCCTTCACATCCGGCAGCCGCTCGAAATCGAAATTGCCGCCCGACACCACGGCGACGATGGTCTTGCCCCTGATTTCCTTCCTGGAAAAATCCTTGAGCGCATCGATCGCCAGCGCGCCGGCCGGCTCGAGCACGACGCCTTCGACATTGAGCATTTCGATCATGGTTGCGCAGAGCCGGTTTTCCGGGATCAGCCGCACGGTGTCGGCGGCAAACTCCTTCAGGTGGCGCAACGGCTCGCGGCCGATCTCGGCCACTGCTGCGCCGTCGACGAAATTGTCGACCTTGGCGAGCTTGATCCGCTTTCCGGCGGCAAGGCTCTCACTCAGGCTCGGGGCTCCGGCCGGCTCGCAAAAGACGAAGCGCGTTTCGCGGTGCTGGTCGGCGAAATAATGGGTGACGCCGGCGGCCAGGCCGCCGCCGCCGACCGGCAGCATGACGATATCAGCCATGCGCGCGCCGGGCATCTGGCCTGATATCTCATAGGCGACGGTCGCCTGCCCTTCGATGATGTCCTTGTGGTCGAACGGCGGCACCATGTGGGCGCCGGCAGTTTCGGTGAATTCAAGTGCCGCGCGGTAGCAGTCGTCGAAGAAATCGCCGACCAGCCTGATCTCGACGAAGACGCCGCCGAACAGCCGCGTCTTGTCGATCTTCTGCTGCGGCGTGGTCACCGGCATGAAGACGACGCCCTTTTTGCCGAAATGGCGGCAGACGAAAGCAAAGCCCTGCGCATGATTGCCGGCCGAAGCGCAGACGAACAGCTCGGCCTCGTTGCCGGCGGCGAGCGTCTTGCGGAAGAAGTTGAAGGCGCCGCGGATCTTGTAGGAGCGCACCGGCGTTAGGTCCTCGCGCTTCAGCAGCACCCGCGCGCCGGTCTTCTTCGACAGATAGTCGTTTTCCTGCAGCGGCGTCTCCGGAAAAATCTCGCGGATCGCCGCAGCGGCGGCAGCGACGCGAGAGGAGAAACTGGTCATGGCTGGAGCACCCCACAGGCTAGGCGAATTCGGTCCCGCTATTGCATATCCGGCCTCGCGAAGCCATTGTCCGGCCACCCGAAAGGGTGTTCCCAAAACCTCGTTGGCCGTTAGGAGCGTGTGTTCATGCCTGTCGCATCGGTGGCCCGGAAAACCGTGTCGCTGCCGGAGTTCGGCGAGCCGACGGTGATGCCACTGGTTACGCGCGCCACCTACGAGGCCCGTATAGCGGCACTGGTCGCGCGCGGCGGGTTCGATGCCTTCGTCGTCTATGGCGACCGCGAACATGCGGCCAATGTCGCCTACCTCTGCGGCTACGATCCTCGCTTCGAGGAGACGCTGCTGGTCATCGTTCCCGGTAAGCCGCCGAAGCTGCTGGTCGGCAATGAGGGCTGGGGCTATGCCGAGATCTGCGACGGGCCTTACGAGCGCGTGCTCTACCAGACGTTCTCGCTGCCGGCGCAGCCGCGCGACCGCTCGCAAGCGCTGGCCGACATCCTCGTCGGTTGCGGCCTGAAAGCCGGCCAGCGCATCGGCGCCATCGGCTGGAAGCCGTTCGGCCCCGGCGATGCGGGTTTTGGCGAAACGACGCTCGACCTGCCGTCCTTCATCGCCGACACGTTGCGCAGCCTTGCCGGCGATAGGGGCGTGATCATCAACGCGGCGAACCTTTTGATGAACCCTGCCGACGGCCTGCGCGCCATCAACGAGGCCGACCAACTGGCCGCGTTCGAATTCGCCGCGACCTATTCCTCGCAAGGCCTGCGCAATGTCCTGCAAGGCATCGAACCCGGCATGACCGAATTGCAGGCGGCGCGGCTGATGGGCATCAACGGCCTGCCGCAATGCTGCCACCCGATGCTGTCGGCCGGCGGGCGGGCGGCCTATGGCCTGCCAAGCCCGCGTCTTGACGTCATCAAGCGCGGCGACCCGATCACCATGGCCTATGGCATCCAGGGCTCGCTCAATGCCCGCGCCGGTTTTCTGGTCGAGGACGCGGCCGAGCTTCCGAGGGGCATCCAGGACTATGTCGAGAAGCTGGTCGCGCCCTATTTCTGCGCCGTCGTCGACTGGTACGAGACGGTCGGCATCGGCGTTCCCGGCGGCGCGTTGTGGCAAGCTGTGCACGAGCGCATCGGCGATTGGTTCTTCGGCGTAGCGCTCAACCCCGGCCATCTCATCCATATCGACGAATGGATGCATTCGCCGGTATTTTCCGGCTCCGACATCAGATTGAAGTCGGGCATGGCCTTGCAGGTCGACATCATCCCGGCGACCGGAACCGATTATTTCACCACAAACATCGAGGACGGCATCGCGCTGGCCGACGAGGCGCTGCGCGAAGAGATCGCGGCGCGCTTTCCCGAGGCCTGGCGCCGCATCGAGGCGCGCCGCGCCTTCATGACCGACGTGCTCGGCATAAGGCTGAAGCCGGAAGTGCTGCCCTTTTCCAACATTCCGGCGTTCCTGCCGCCGTTCTGGCTTTCGCGCAACAGTGCGATGGCAGTCGCGGGGCGCTGAGCGCATTTCGGGCGCCTGCGACTTACTTCTGCCGCACTTCGCCTGTCCGGGAGGTGCGGCGGAGGTGGATGGGCCTTTGGTCAGGCCGGAGTGGAATTGCTTAAGTGCCCTTGAAGACGATTTGCATCATTGTCCTTGCCGCGCTGCTCGCCGGCTGCGGCGGCCGCCAAACCGAGGAACTGCTCGGCAGCGCCATGATGGCGGTGCCGGTGACGGAAATCGCCGGCAATCACTCGATCTTCATCGCCACGACGCGCAAGCGCTCCGACGATCCCAACAAGGTCTTCGACGGCGAGCGTTCGGCGACGCTGAACTATGCCCGCGTCAACGTCACCGTCCCCGGCATCCACAAGACAGGCCAGATCGAGCGGCGCTCACGCGGCAAGTCGGACGATCCGGCCAAATACTTCATGGCTTCCGAGGTCGTCGGCTACGACACCCAGCCGAAATTCTCCAGCGCCCTCAGCGCCGACATCGCGGCGCGCGGCGGCCGTGTCATGGTCTTCGTCCACGGCTACAACACCGGCTTCGACGACGCAGTCTACCGCGTCACCCAGATCACCCATGATTCCGGCTATCCGGGCACGCCGGTGCTGTTTTCCTGGGCGTCGGGCGCCAAGACCACCGACTACGTCTACGACAAGGAAAGCGCCAGCGTTGCCCGCGACCAGCTGGAAGTGACGCTGAGAATGCTGGCGCAGACCGGCGCGCGGCGCATCGACATCGTCGCCCATTCGCTGGGGACCTGGGTTACCATGGAGGCGTTGCGCCAGCTCGCCATCACCGGCGACCGTGATCTGGGCGGCAAGCTCGGCGACGTCGTGCTGGCCTCGCCCGACATCGACGTCGACGTGTTCAAGAGCCAGATGCGCCGCTACGGCAAGCCGGACAAGCCGTTCATCCTGCTGCTCTCCGACGACGACCGGGCGCTGCGGCTCTCCGGCCTGATCGCCGGTGCGCGGCCGCGCGTTGGCGACTACAAGAACGCCGCCGACCTCGCCAGCTATGGCGTGTCGGTCGTCGATCTCTCCAGCGTCAAGGGAACCGACCGCTTCAACCACACCAAATTCGCCGATAATCCGGAATTGGTGCAGTTGATCGGCCAGAAGCTGCGCGAGGATGACGGGTTTGCCAGCGACCGCGAAGTGACAGACCGCATCGCCTCGGTCGGACAATAGCTGCATTGCGCGGCAGCGACCGTTGACCATTGCCGCACAATCGGAACAGTTTGAACTGGACCGTGCCGGCCTCTGCCTCTATCGAATAGGCCAAGACGTCTCCGGCTCGACGTCGCCTTTGCGGGAGCCCGCGTGATCGTGCCTTCGAAGATCTTTCTCGTCGTTGCGTTCGCGCTCGCGGTTACCGGCTGCGCCGGCCAGAACACACACGATCTGCTCAACAAGACGACGATCATCGTGCCTGCTTCGGACATTGCGGCGACGCACAAGATCTTCGTCGCCACAACCCGGCAAAAGGCAATGAAAGAGCCCCGGCAGGTGTTCGACGGCGACCGTTCGCCGACCACCAGCTTTGCCAGCGTCGAGGTGACGGTGCCCAAAATCCACCAGCTCGGCGCCATCGAGCGGGTCAAGGGCTCGGCCAACAGCAATCCGGCGAAGGATTTCACGGCGACCGGCGTCACCTTCTACGAAGGCGCCCCGCAATTCGCCAAGGCGGTCGGCGCCGACATCGCCATGCGCGGCGACCGCGCGCTGGTTTTCGTGCACGGCTTCAACAACGGCTTCGACGACGGCATCTACCGGCTGACGCAGATCGCGCATGACACGAAATACCCAGGAACGCCGGTGCTGTTTTCGTGGGCGTCGAGCGGCAAGACGACCGGCTACATCTACGACAAGGAAAGCGCCAATGCGGCGCGCGACGATCTCGAAGCGACGCTGCGCATGCTCGCCAAGAGCCGCGCCAAGAGCATCGACATCATTGCCCATTCGATGGGGACCTGGGTGACCATGGAAGCATTGCGCCAGCTTGCCATCACCGGCGACCGCGACCTCGGCGGTAAGCTCGGCTACGTCATCCTGGCCTCACCCGACATCGACGTCGACGTGTTCAAGAAGCAGATGATCCGCTACGGCAAGCCCGACAAGCCGTTCGCCGTGCTGCTTTCGGGCGACGACCGGGCGCTCAGGCTGTCGACCCTGATCTCTGGCGACAAGCCACGCGTCGGCGATTATGGCGACGCGGCCGACCTCGCCAGCTATGGCGTCTCGGTGGTCGACCTGACCAAGACCAAGGGCGGCGACCGGCTGAACCACGCCAAATTCGCCGACAACCCGTTCCTGGTGCAGCTGCTCGGCGACCGCCTGCGCGCGCCGGCCGGCCTTGCCTCCGAAGAGACCGCGCCGGCCCAGCTCGACAATCTCGGCCAGGGCCTCGGCAAGGCCGTCGGTTCGGTCGCCGAAATCGTCATCACCACGCCGTTCAAAGTGCTGACCATCGCCACCGGCGGGTGAGCCGACCTCTGCTGCCAATCACGCCGGTGATTGGCAGCTGTCAACAAAAACGCTCTGCAGCGATCCTTCGCGCCCCCCTCTGTCCTGCCGGACAGAGGGGGGCGCTGTCCCTCCAGGGTTCAGTGATTCTTCAAACGAACAAATCAACCTTCTGAAAAGTCGTCACGTCGATCAGGCCGACATCGGAAATCCTGAGCTCAGGGATGACGACCAGTGCCAGCAGCGAGTGCTGCATGTAGGCGTTGTTCAGCGAGCAGCCCATCTGGCGCATTGCATCGCTGAGTTTGTCGGCCTTGGCGGCGACGATTTCCGCCCGCTCGTCCGACATCAGCCCGGCGATCGGCATTTCGACCAGCGCCAGCTCCTTGCCGTTGGAGAACAGCACGACGCCGCCGCCGACCTCGCCCAGCCGGTTCACCGCCAATGCCATGTCCTGCTTGTTGGTGCCGACGACGATAATGTGGTGGGCATCATGCGCCACGCTCGATGCCATGGCGCAGTCGCCGATATAGCCGAAGCCGGAGACGAAGGCGTTGGTGACGCCGCCGGTGCCCTTGTGGCGCTCGACCAGCGCGATCTGGCAGACATCGTTGCGGCGGTCCATGGCGACCAGCCCGTCCTCGACCCCAAGATCGGCCTCCAGCGCCCGCGTCGGCGCCTGATTCTCGATCACGCCGATGACGCGCACCCGCACCTCGTTGGCGCCCATGGGTGCGGCGATGTCGAAGTCGCCGGGCTTGAGCTTCCTGCCGAGCTTGACGGTGTTCTTCGCCGTCTTCGGATAGTCGTAGGCCGGAATGTCGATTTCGAGCTTGCCGCCCTTGGCCAGCCTGACGCCGCGGCCATAGACCTCGTCGATGGTCATTTCGGCGAGGTCGGAGACGATCAGCAGATCGGCGAGCCGTCCCGGCGCGATCGAGCCGATCTCGCGCTCCAGCCGGAAATGCTGGGCGGTGTTGAGCGTCGCCATCTGGATCGCCGTCACCGGCGTCAGCCCTTGGCTGATGGCGTGGCGCACGACCCGGTCCATATGGCCTTCGTGCACCAGCGTACCGGAATGGCTGTCGTCGGTGCACAGGATGAAGTTGCGCGGGTCGAGCCCGCTCTCGGTCACCGCCTTGATCTGCGAGGCGACGTCATACCAGGCCGAGCCCAGCCGCAGCATCGCCTTCATGCCCTGGCGGACGCGCGCGATGGCGTCCTCGGCGCGCGTGCCTTCGTGGTCATCCTCGGGGCCGCCGGCGACGTAGCCGTGAAACGGCAGGCCGAGATCGCGCGAGGCATAATGCCCGCCGACGGTCTTGCCGGCCCTCACCGTCGCCGCGATCTCGCCCGACATCACCGGATCATTGGCGGCGACGCCCGGAAAATTCATCACCTCGCCGAGCCCGATGATGTTCTCCCAGGTCATCGCCTCGGCAACGTCGGCGACGGTCAGCTCGGCGCCGGCATGCTCGAGCCCCGGGGCGGAGGGCACGCAGGACGGTATCTGCACAAGCACGTTGACCGGCATGGCGACCGCCTCGTCATGCATCAGCCGCACACCCGGCAGGCCGAGCACGTTGGCGATCTCATGCGGATCGATGAACATCGAGGTGGTGCCGTGCGGGATCACGGCGCGGCAGAATTCCGTCACCGTCACCATGCCGCTCTCGACATGCATATGCGCGTCGCAAAGCCCCGGCACCAGATAGCGGCCGCCGGCATCGACCACCTTAGTGCCCTGGCCGATGGCATGGCCGGCGTTCGGCCCGCAATAGGCAAAGCGGCCGCCGGCAATGGCAATGTCGGTGCCGGCGATGATCTCGCCCGAATGGACGTTGACCCAGCGCCCGTTGCGGATGACGAGATCGGCGGGTTTGCGACCCATAGCGACATCGACCAGATGCGTCGCCATCTCAGCCCAGGGTTTTGGTTTCGTCGCATTGGCGGTCTTCGGCATCAACAGGCTCCTCTTTGCCCGACTGTGCCAAGCCGCGAGGATTTTGACCAGCGAGGAAGTAAGCGCGGACGGCGAAGTTGCAGATCTCCCCCCTCGAGGCAGGGCTATCGCATTTGGATTCTTACGAAGATGGACCCCCACCCTAACCCTCCCCACAAGGGGGAGGGAATGCTGCCGCGCGCCCTTACTTCTCCTTTTGGCGCCGAAAGGCAGGCAAATTTGCCGAGGTCAGCGCCAACGGAAGTCTCCCTCCCCCTTGTGGGGAGGGGTTAGGGGTGGGGGTACGT